>CBFIFT010000051.1:0-12992 GCA_965661935.1 Burkholderiaceae bacterium
ATGTGGCAAACCTCACTTGGATCTTGCATTGACACAAACACTCGTCACTGAAGCCCTCGCCCTCGTTCGGCAAGGTCACCACGTCGTGGTGTCTTTGCCTAGAGATGAAGCCGAGCCCGTTTACGTGGAGCTCGATGATGCACTGGTGCTGCACCCCGAGTTAGAGTTGCATCCGCTTCGCGCCGTGACCTCTGAGGGGGTCTTGGCTTTGATCAATGACTTATTGGCCGAGGCTTCAGTCGCAGACGCCACCCGCCCAGCCGCACCCAACGCACCCAGGCCCGTGGTTTTGGTTCGCTCGGAGGCGACACCGGCAGCCATTGACGCGATGGGTTTGCTCACCCGCTTGGCCAAAGACATGCGTGCACTGCCTTTGCGTTGGATTGTTTGTGGCGAGGGTTGGCGCGAGTCGGCACCGGTCAGCGACTGGACATTGGCCACCGTTTTACCTGCTGCCGAGCCGCCCACACTGGTCCCCGTTGAACCCGAGCCAGCATCGGTGGGATCATTGCCAGCTGCAGAAGAAACCGGTGAACCCGATTTTTTACCGGGCTGGGAAGAAGAGGCCGACGCTTTAGGGGCCGCCAGAGCCCGAAGAACGGCTCTATGGAAGCCGGTCGCGATTGCCATCACGTTGTTGCTGAGCACCGCATTGGGGTGGGCCGCCTTTCAGCAATGGCCGCAGGCCATGCAAGTGCTTTGGCCCGCATCCGATGAGAACACCGAAGCCCGTGAAGATGCAGCAGGCCTGTCTCCACTGCCAGCCGAGGGCGAGAGCTCAGCCCAAACCGTGGCGGCCTCAGCCACCAGCACGGCGCTGACCAACCCGGCCGCGGCTCAGGCAGATGCGGCTGTGGCCGACGGTGCTGAGAACAGCCCGGCGTCGCCACCGAGTGACGCGACACCGTCCGCAGCCGTCCCATCTGCATCACCCGCTGGCGCGGTGGTGGCTTCGGGGGTTGAAGCTCCACAAGCCAACAACAACGGCTTGGACGCGACCGCCGCTGCGCGAAACCAAGCAGTTGAGTTGCCACCGCTTGGGGCAGCCACCACGGCGGAGCCAAGCGTGGGCTCGGAGTCAGCCGCGCCGCCCACACCCGAACCTGCGTCAGCCCAAGCCGCCAGTGTGAACACCGAGTCCCCTGTCGTGCAGCCGCCAGCGCCCAAGACCGCCGCCACGACACCCGCAAAGCCTGCGCCAGTGGGTCAAGTTTGGGCCAAGGCCCTGCCTCGCGGTTCGTGGCTGGTGCAATTTGCATCGTTTTCTAAAGACGAGCAAGTTGGGCAGTGGTTGAGCGCGCACCCCCAAATCAAAGGCGTGCGCCGCGTCAGCGCCGTCAAGCTAGACGGCTCGGCGCACACGGTATTGGTCGCTGGCCCTTACGCCAACCGAGAGGCGGCCAATGCAGCGGCACAGCGCGCCCAGCCACTCGACACTTGGGTGCGCTCGGCCGCCTCGTTGCAGCGGGCGCTACCCAAATAGCAGCCCATGATTCTGAGACCCGCGGGCCAACGCAGGGCAGGGGAACGCTGACTAACTGACTAACTGGCGAGCGCGGGCAGAGGCCGCGGGTTTGGGCTGTTGCGCGCCTAGCCTTTTGCCTGGTTGGGCGCACGCCGGACTGACTGCGATGGGCGAGCCAATTTGTTAAAAATTTTTTCAAGCTTGTCGTGCGACGAATAAAAAGCCTGTGCTACAATGCGAGGCTTCACTGGTGACGGTGAGCAAAAAACACCAAAACAAAGTGTGCCAGGCAAATTGATACAATCAGGCCGCTGACACACTTTAGGGTACAAGTTTCGCGGGATTAGCTCAGTTGGTAGAGCGATACCTTGCCAAGGTATAGGTCGAGAGTTCGAGTCTCTTATCCCGCTCCAAAATAAGCCTCTTTCCTCATGGAAAGAGGCTTTTTTTATTTCCTCACGCGGTTGAGGCAACACCAATTCAATCTAGAAATACCTTCTCTCTCCATGTCTGATACCGACCTGCCTCCTCTGAAGCACAACCTTGCACCAGGCCAATACCGGCACTACAAAGGCCAACTTTATGACGTGCTGGGCGTGGCGCGGCACAGTGAGTCTCTTGAGGAAATGGTGGTCTACCGAGCCTTGTATGGGCAAATGGGTCTGTGGGTGAGGCCTGCTGCCATGTTCGTCGAAGAGGTGGAGGTCGGCGGTCAGTGGGTGCCGAGATTCCAACCCATCGGCGTTAGCGAAGGCGACACTGAATAGGGCTTCGCACTTCAAAATAGGCCCATGCAAGATTCGAACTTCTCCATCCAAATAGAGACCATTGAGTTGCCAGACGGCATCACCTTGGAGTGCCGCACCTGCGGCCCACAAGGTGCACCCAGCGTGGTGATGTTGCATGGGTTTCCCCAAGGCGCATTCGTGTGGGATGAGCTGTCTCAGACCTTGGCGGCCCAAGGTTGGCGTTGCATCGCGCCCAACTTGAGGGGGTTTGGTGGCTCTAGCCAGCCGCCACAAGCCGAGCAGTACCGCGCCAAGCACCTGACGCAAGACATCGTGGCGCTGTTGCAAGCCGCAGGCCCGCAGCCCGTCGAGGCCTTGATCGCCCATGACTGGGGCGGGGCACTGGCTTGGAGCGTGGCCGCCACGCACCCCCATTTAATGAAGCGTTTCATAGCCATCAATTCACCCCATTCAGCGATGTTTCAAAAGGCGTTGCAATCAGATGCAGAGCAGCAGGCTGCCAGCGCCTACATGCATTACCTGTCAAGAGAAGACGCGGCTGAGCGCCTGAGTGCCAACGGTTTTGAGAAGTTGTGGGGCTTTTTGCGGCCTGCGGTGGGCGACGCGTCGGCAACTTGGCTCACAGATGACCTGGTGCGCGCCCACGAAGCTGTTTGGGCCCGAGGCCTCAAAGGGCAGTGCTACTACTACCAGCAGTCACCACTCAAGCCGCCGTTGGCGCCAGACGACCCCGTGATGACCTTGAGCCTGCCAGACTCACTCACCCATGTCTCGGTCCCCACCGATGTGATTTGGGGCCTGCAAGACAAAGCCCTTCGGCCCAGTTTGTTGGATGGCTTAGAGGCGTATGTGCCCCATCTGCAGATTCACCCGATTGCGGATGCGTCGCATTGGGTGCTGCACGAACAGCCCGAGCAGGTGGCCGATCTGGTGTTGCGCGCACTGCGCCGCGCGTGACCACAGCGCGAATCTAGGGCCTCGATATACTCAAAGCCCAGCGGTTGCAATGGCACGAGGTGGATGAATTGCAAGGCATGTGCGCACCAGCGCAGGTAATAAAAGAGGACGACATGGAACGAGACATTGACCTGCTGCACTTTGGCATGGGCAAATGCATGTCCACTTCGCTGCAAGCGATGTGGCGCGAGTCAGCCCAAGTGCAGTACGTGGACACCCGCGAAATGTCTTGGAAGCTCAACCGGGTGTTGGTTGATAGTGTGCAAAACGAAAAACCGCTGCCCGACTTTGACCTGAAACTGCCCCCAGTCCAAACCGCAACCCCTGTGGTGGTCTCTAACGAAGAATTCACCTTTTCGTTCACCACAGCGCCCAACTTGGCGCCCCTGCTGCCACTGAAACAAAAGTACCTGGCGCAGCAACTGCAGGGACGGGCCAAGCGCTTGTTGTTGATTGTGCGCAGTCCCATGGCGTGGATTCGCTCAGCCCATTCGCAACGCATTCACCAAGGTGGTGTCGAGTCATTGGGCGAGTACCTTGAAGACCTCGGCCCACTGGTGATGAACATGACCCATTTGAAAAACATTTTGGGTTATTGGGAGGGTGCTTGGGACCGGCTGACCGTGGTTCCCATGGAGTTGTTCATCCAGTACCCCGAGCGATTTTGGGACATATACGTCAATGAAATGGGGCTGCCCATGCCCCAAGACTTGTCACAAATGCAGGGCCGCAACAAGACCAATAAGGCGGGGATCGAGGTCGCAGCCGCCGTCAATAAGCTGCTGGTTTACATGACGCACTTGGCCACCCAACACGTGCCCACGCCCAACCACAACAACCTCATCACCAACGCTCAAATCGTGTCTGCCATGGAGAGCACAAGGCTCAATGGCACCTATTTGGCGTTCAATGAAGCCAACGGCGATGAACTGGATGCGGTCAAAGAGTTTCTGCACTTTGAGGCGGATCCGCAGTTCAACCAAGCCAAGCTCTCAGCCGATATGCGCCAGCACCTGCTGGATCACTTTGTTGCCCCACTGGCTGACTGGCCGCACATGAAAGAATGGATCGACGCCTACCGCGAAGAGGTCCTCAACAGTTGAAGCACTGACAGCCTCTGGGCCAGGCGCGAGCCGGTGGGGTCAAGCTGGCCAGTGAGGCTGAGGCTCAACTGGCGCCATCGACAATGACTTCGATGCGTCGGTTTTTCGCGCGACCCTCAGCGCTGTCGTTGGAGTCAATCGGGCGTGTGTCTGCATATCCACTGACGCTGACGCGCCCAGATGTCAGGCCAGTGTTGCCCGTCATGTAGTCGGCCACTGCGCCGGCGCGTGCGCCAGACAAGTCCCAGTTCGACTTGAAACGGTCGTTGTAGACCACAGGGACATTGTCGGTGTGGCCTTCAATGAATACACGACCCTGGGCCTTGCCCACTGTATCGCCGACAGATTTGAGCAAACTGATGAACCCGGGCTGCAGGTCGGCGCTGCCCGAGCGGAAGCTGCCCTGCTCGGCCAAGCGAATGATGATTCGTGCACCGTCGCGCTCCACTTCGGCTTTGCCTGCCTCGATCTCTTTGGCCAGCTCGTTGCGAATGCGCTGAAACTCGGCGTCTGTTTGCGCCTGGTTGGACGCACCCACACCGCCCGCCTCATTCTGGGCCGCTTGGCTCACGACCACTTGGGTGCTGACTTGGGCCTGCACGTCGGCCACCTTGGCGTAAAGGTCAATCGTGCCTTGCGACACCTGTCCTGCGACTTGCTGGCCTTGGTCCTTTTGCCCAGCTGTTTGGGCTCCGTTGGTACTCGCACCAGCCGACTGCGTGCCTTGGGCGCTGGCTCCGCCTTGGTTGCTGCCTTGTTGGCTGCCACCTTGCTGAGCACCTTGCGGCCCCTGCCGATCTTGGCCCGCGGGCTGCTCATTGATTTGAACCACCACTTTGCCATCTTGCAGCTTGGCCTCGACTTCGCCCTTGGCGATCTCGCTGGCCAAAGCCTTCTTCACTTGCTCCAAATCTTGCTGTTCTTTTTCGTTGGGTGGCGCCTCATCCGTTTTCAGCACGACATTTTCTTTGCGCTCGTCCGTCGTTTGTTGCCGCACCGTATTGATTGGCGTGGGTTCAGTCTTGGCAGGTGAAAAGCTCTGCGCGATGATGCTGTCGGCTTTGGGCGACTCAACCACGGGGATCAATCGCTGAATACCAAAAGAGTTCTTCATGGAGCCATTGATCTGCTTGAACTTGGGCACGTTCATCTCGGCAAACGACAAGATCAGCACAAAGAAAGCCATCAACAGCGTGGCCATGTCAGCAAAAGTTGCCATCCACGCAGGTGCGCCGCTTTTACACTCGGGACACTCTTCGCACTTGGGGCACTCGGGCTCTTGGGCTTCAGGGCGCGGTGGCGGCGCCTCAGTTGCCTCTGCGGTCTCGTCGACCACGGGCTCTTCGGCGTTCTCGGCGGGTGCTTCTTGTTCAGCCACGGTCTACTTTCTATCGGTGCTTGGGCGCAACGCAGGCCAATTAGCCGGCACTTTCTAACTTACCGCGGGCTTTGGGGTCGACGAACGAGATCAACAAGTCCGTCAACATGCGTGGGTTGCCACCGCTTTGAATGAACATCACCCCCTCGAGGATCAACTCGTTGTTCAGTTTCTCAATGTTGTCCAAGGTGGCAAGCTTTTGGTTCAGCGGAATACAAATCACGTTGGCCACCACCGCGCCATACAGGGTGGTGAGCAAAGCCACGGCCATGGCTGGTCCGATCGACTTGGGGTCACTCATGTTGCCCAACATCAGCACCAAGCCGACCAAAGTGCCGATCATGCCCATAGCTGGCGCGATTTCTTGTGCCGATGCGATCACGGTCATGCCATCGGCATTGCGTTTGGCGATCATGGCCATTTCGCGCTCCATGGACGACTTGATCATGGCTGGGTCTGTGCCATCCACCAACATCCGAATGCCTTTGGCCATGAATGGGTTGGCAATGTCTTGCCCTTCGAGAGCAATCATGCCGTCCTTGCGTGCGACGGTACCCAGTTCGACCAGCCGCTCGATCAAATCTTCAGGCTTGTCTTCTTTGTGAAGCAGGGTTTTTAAACCCGCGCCAAACACGCCGACGAATTCAGGAATCGAACTGCGTGCCAGCACGGCAGCAAGAGTCCCCAAAATCACGATGTAGACCGAGGGCATGTCGATGAATGGTCCAGGGTCGCCCATCGCCATGATGATCAGGCCGAACGTAGCTGCGAATCCGATGAGGGTTGCGATGTCCATGGTGGTGTTGGTTAATTGACAGTGCCAAAATTGATGCAAGAGTTATGCCAAAAAGCAAAGCCTTTTCAACATCTTGTTCATGATTCGGCCGTTATCCACTAAGCTTGAGCGTAGAGTGCGCAGATAGAGCGCTGGATTGACCTCAAGGCGTGGCGAATCGCGCCGAATCTAGTCGCATGCGGGGTGTGGCGCTGTCTGCCCAATGTGCCCAAACACCACAGGAGAATCTCATGAGATCAGGTTTCACACTCTTAGCGGTCGCTGTTATCGGCCTCGCTTTGGCGTCGTGTGGCCGTTACCGTGACAAGCCCAGTTGCCAAGACACGTTCGCCGCTGGTGACACTCAGGGGTTTGTGATCCTAGAGGGCGGCTTGGCGCGCGGCGCACAAAGCGGCGTGACTTGGTATCGCTGCAATGCAGGCCAGCAGTTCAGAGGCGACAGTTGCCATGGCGAAAGCCTGTTGCTGAACTTGCAAGAGGCACGCGCCTTTTTAAGCGAAGTCAGCGCGGCCTCGGGCAAAACCTGGCGCTTGCCCACGGTGGACGAAATGAAGACCATTCGCGTTGACCACTGTGAGAACCCTGCGGTCAACCCTCAAGTCTTTCCCGCACTTTACTCAGACAGCTATTGGAACCACGATGCCAGTGGCCATGCGGGCCCGTTGGGGTGCAGCACCAACACCTTCAACGGCGTCTCATTTTGCCGCGAATTTGTCGAGCACAAGCGCCCATTTCTGATGGTTTTGGACGAGCCTCGTTAGGCCACACGGACGTGCGCTCAGCCGTTGGCTGAGGCACCCGAGTCGGCGCGCAGTTCGTACTTGTTGATTTTCTCGATCAGGGTTGTGCGCTGCACTTGCAACAGCTTGGCCGTGCGAGACACGTTGCCCTCGGTGCGGCTGAGGGCTTGCTCGATGTAGCTTCGCTCTATTTCGGCCAACCGTTGCTTGAGTGGTAGGCCATCTTCGGGCAGCTCATCCATGCCTTGGGCCAGCATGATCAAGTCTTCGAACCCGTCGGGCTCATCCGTTGAAGGCACAGCTGCCAGCGCTTGAGCGGCTTCATCGTCGCTGAAGTCTGGGGGCACATAAGCGAACATGTCCAGCGTTTGCTGGGGCGAATCGTTGTCTTTCATGGCCGTCTGCAGTTCGGCCAACGCGGGGGGCAGCATGAAGTCCGGAATGCCTTGCAAGGTCAACACCTGCCCAGGGAATAAGGTCGAAAACCGATCCACCAAGTTGGCCAACTCGCGCACATTGCCAGGCCACTCGTACAACTCAAGCGCGTGCAACAAGCACGGCGCAAATTGCACGGGCCGGTGGCCGGGCAATGCGAAACGCTTGGCGTGCACCAGCAGCAACTCTTCCACATCTTCAGCCCGCTCAGACAACGCCGGTGTCCTGAGGGGCAAAACATTCAAACGGTAATAAAGGTCTTCGCGAAACCGCTGGGCCTGAATCTCGGCGCTCAAGTCGCGGTGCGTGGCCGCTACCACCCGCACGTCAATGGGCACAGGCTTGGTTGAGCCAATCGGCTCGACCACCCGCTCTTGCAAAACCCGCAGCAGCTTGACCTGCATGTCCAGGGGCAAGTCGCCGATTTCGTCCAAAAACAAGGTCCCACCATGGGCCAACTCAATGCGTCCAATGCGATCTGTCACCGCACCCGTGAAGGCCCCTTTTCGATGTCCAAACAACTCACTCTCGACCAAGTCGCGCGGAATGGCGCCGCAGTTGATCGGCACGAAATTGGCCCCACAGCGGTTGCTTTGCTCGTGCAAAGCACGCGCAACCAACTCTTTACCCGTGCCAGAAGGTCCGGTGATCAGGACCGTGGCAGGCGAGTCGGCAACCGTCGCAATGAGTTGGCGAATCGCCACAATGCCGGGGCTTTTGCCGATGATGGAGTGGGGGGAGGAGGAACGCATAGTTAGGCATTGATTTTGCCCGCTTATCGCAATGATTTGCAATAAGTGAAAAATACCCAATAGCCGTCGCGATGCGCCGAGGAGTAAGGGCAAGGAGGACGTCGGTGAGACGCGATGCTGTGATTCAAGAAAACCCAGTTGGCGCCGACACCAAAGGGAGCCCATGAAAAGACGGCGCCGTGTGAGGTCATGCGACGCCCTGTTTTGGAGAACCTGAGATGAACAAGCCCCTGAGTACCGTGCTGTTGCTGAGCGTGATGTTGAGCGCCTGCGAAAGCATCCCCTTGGTTTCTGCGCCGCCCAAGCAGACAGAGGTGTCGATGATCACCCCCTTGGTGCAAAAACGCGAAACGGTGACCGCCACAGGCTACGCTGCCATCAGCGTACAGCCCCACAAACTGCCCGCGCAGCAGCGCCTCATGGCGATACGTGCAGCCAAACTCGACGCCTATCGCACCCTCACTGAGCAGGTGTATGGCCAGTATGTGGACGCCAACACCACGATTGCCGACATGGTGATCATGAACGACAGCTTGCGCGCCAAGGTTGAGGGCGTCGTGTATGGCGCCCGGTTGGTCAGCATCACACCCGTTGGCGACGACACCTATGAAGTCACGATGTCGCTGGATGCCCAAGTGGTGGACGACCTGCGTTTGCTGTATTTGGGTCATTTGAGCGCTGCGCGCAAGGGCTGATCATGAGCGCCACGCGCACCCATTGGATGGTCTCCACAGGCTGGCGTGTTTGCCTGCTTGGGGCCATGGCATGGTCGATCGCAGGTCTCGCGGTTGCCGAGTCTGCCCCCAAGCCCGCCGCGCCCATCTCAGTCGCGAACGCGCAACAGGGCAAGCATTCGCCTGCCCAAACCCCGCCGACCGATAGCCCAGACGAAGAATTGCGCGCCATCCGACAAGCGCTGATCGACAAGGCCCTAGAAGGGCCGACGCGTGTGCGTGCTTGGGCCTGGGTAGATCAGGACGGCGCCTTGCGCGAGCGCAATGAAATGACCTCGGACCTGCGGGTTCGGGGTGTGCGCGTGCAGGCCTATACAGACATCCATAAAAAGCCACCTGTGGCCAGCATTGAGGCCAACTTGTCACAAGGCCCAGGCGTTCAATGCCGCTATACCCAGGGCCAATGGCGCTTGCCTATGTCGGTGCACCTCGACACCAGTGCGGTTGGCTACGCGCCCCTGCAGCCCATCGCCCACCATGCCATCGTGTGGGTCCAAGAGCGTTGGGGTCAAGCCTTGGCGCCACTGCAGCGGTTTCAAGTCGCGCCTGCTCAAGTGGGTCAACTCACCCCCTATCAGCGCGCGCTTTGGGGTGCTGTGGACTCGCAAGTGGGTTGGCGCGCTGTCTGGCAGATTAAGGTTGTGCCTGTGGCCCGCAGCCCTGAGGGCCCCAACGTTTTGAACTTTTGGGCCAGTGCCTCTGAGCAGCGCCCAGATCACGAACAAGTGCAGATTCGCCTAAGCCTAGACATCTTGCGAGAAGGTCAGCGCGCCAGTGGCCATGCGTCTCAGGTGGTGTGGTCCGCCGAGCAAACCTTGGTCGCAGGCATAGAAACCACCGATTGGACGGCGCCGCGCTTGCGCAGTGAGGCGCAAGAACAACTCGCCGCAGTCGCCGCGCAGTGGGCCCAGGCGTTGGATCAAGCCACCCAATGTGACCCCCTGCAATACGATGTGATTGCCTCAGACCAAGAGGCCATGCGCATCAATGGCGGCGCCAATGCTGGCATCCAAGTGGGCGACCGGGTCGTGGTGATGGATGCGGCCACTGTGCCCACGCAGGTTTGGGACCAAGGCTCACTTGAACGCGTCTTGATCGCTCGGGTTGAAGCCGTAGACGCCTACGGGGCGCAATTGCGACCCGTTGCTGGCCAAGCGCCTCAAACTGTGGGCCGTTGGGTCGCACTGCCCTATTGAACTGAATCGCTAAATGCGGCAGGATAAAAGCATGTTTGGTGTGAATAAATGGTATTTGAGCGCGTTGTGCGCCTTGGCAATGGGCGCTCAGGCCCAAACCTCTGACGTCCAAAGCGCCTTGCAAGTCTTGCTGGCGCCTGGCAATGGGGCCGCTGTGCAAGACCCCTTGTCTTCAGCGCGCATGGCCAGCGCCTCATCGCAGATGGCGATGTCTGGCAAAGCCACGTCTCAGCGCGTCGCCATGGGCAACCCCTTGCAGTCTGGCCGGCCTGTGGTGCAGGTGGTGCGCGGCATGACCTTGGCGCGCTTGCTCTCGGGTGTGTCCTCACGCAGTGGCGTGCCACGGCGCGCCTTGTATGTAGCGTTCGTGCGGCTGAACCCCCACGCGTTTATTGGCGGCAACCCCAATCGCCTCAAAGCGGGCGTGAGCGTGGCCATGTTCACCCCCGAAGATTTAAACGCCTTGGCCGCTGGGCGCGAGCTTGGCGACCACAGCCCTGAGCGCGGCAGCGACGACCGCCGCAATTGGATTCGCTACCCCTGAGACGACCAAAGGGCCGACATGCTACCCATCCCTGAGGTGACGCAATGGCTGCCCCAAAACACCCCCATTTTTTTAGATGGCCGCTTGCCACTGATGTTGCCCGAGACCGCGCGCCAGCTCGGTCTCACGGCAGGCCAAGTGGTGCCTGCATTGGTGCGGGTTTCAGGCGAGCGCATGGATTTGTGGCTGCAAGGCCGCGCGGTTGAGCCGCCGCCGGGTTGGCGCCTCACACCGGGCGAAACCATATGGGTCAGTGCCCATGTAAGTGCCAATGGTATGTGGGTTTTGCGGCGAGCAGCGGGGCCAGCCGCCGACTCAGCGGTCGCGCCGACACCGCTGGCCCAAGACAACGCAGTTGCCCAGAGTGCGATGGCGGCCAGTCGCCTGCGCCAACTCTGGTTTCATCCTGCTGGCATGGCAGGCTTGTTGCAGTTGATGCAGCCAGAGGTCATGGAGGCCGTGCTGAGGTCGCCGGCCATGGCGCAGTGGGCCAAAGCCATCGCGAGCAACCGGCCAGCCATGGCGCAAATCTCGCCCAAAGACGTCGAGCAATGGCTCAAGCAAACCAGCCAGACCACAGAGACCGCCCTGGCCCAAGGCATAGCGCCTGTGGCCACCGATTTCAAACAAGCCTTGGCGGCCTTGCTCAAAGCCCATCAGTCGTTGCCCTTGCAGGGCGTGGGTGGCGGGCAGTTACAGCAGGCCATGGATGACATCGAGAGTGCGCAGCTTCAGTCTGCGCGGGCGATGGAGCAACGCGAGGTTTTGATCAGCACGGTGATTCCGTTCCGTGACGCGCCCCCTGTGCACCTGGAGGTGCGCCGAGAACGCGCAAGGGCAAGCGGCGAAGCTTTGCGTTGGTGGGTCAATCTTTACACCGAAAGCCCTGGCCTCGGTCAGGTGTGGATGCAAGCGGGCCTGGGGCTCAGCGACGCCATTGACATGCAGGTATGGGCCACGCAAAGCGATACGGTGCTAGACGCCAGAGCTCGGGCGGCAGATTTGCGCCAACTGCTCGCGCAGGCCGGTCTTAAGCTGGAGCAGTTTCAGGTGATTCAAGGCGTTAAGCCTTCGCTGGGGGCGCCAGCCGGTGCGCCCAGCGGTTCGGTATTGGATGTTCAGGCATGAAACGCTCGCGCGAAGCCGTGGCCCTCGAATATGGCCAAAACTCGGCGCCTGTGGTGGTGGCCAAGGGGCAAGACGCTTTGGCGCTGCGCATCATCGCCGAGGCCAAGCGCCAAGGCGTGTACGTCGCTGAGGATCCTGGTCTGGTTGCGATGCTGGGGCGTTTGGAGCTGGATCAAGAAATCCCCCCGTCGTTGTACAAAACGGTCGCAGTCATCTTGGCTTGGGCTTATTGGCTCAAAGGCATGCAGCCAGGGGACGAGCGCGCGCGCGAACCATAACAGTTGGCGTTCGCTCGGCCCCGATGCGCGACGGGCACAAAAAAACCACGCCAAGGCGTGGGTCGTTGCGGCGCAGTCTTTGCTTAAGCGTAAGAGTGCAAAGCCCGAATGGCGCGGGCGCTGCGTTGCCCCAAGTGGTCGTACAGCGCAGGCTCTGCATTGGCGTCTGCGACCAGGGTCTCTAGGGTGCCGCGCACGGCCTCCAGTTGGCGGCGCAGCAGCAGCTCGTTGCGCTGGTGTGCATCGCGGCAGGCGTGAATGCGGCTCAAAAAGCCGGCCCACTCGGGTGAGTCTTGAAACTCGTGGCGCGCTGAATCAGATATCTTTTCTAGGATGCCCAGGGTTTGCGCCTTGGTAGCTTGCAAGGCTTCAAAGTTGTCTATGTCGCTGCGGCGCAAGCAGTCAAATTCGCGCTCGAGCAACGCCGCCAGCTCTTGGGCTTGGTGCAAAGCTTGCTCGAGCATCAAAGGGGAGGCTTGGCTCATGGGGTTCGCAGCCTCAGTCTTTGATCATTTTTTCAATGGCCACGAACTGCTCCGCAATGCGGCGCGGGTCGATGGGGTAACCATTGTCGGCAATCGACTGCTTGATGGCGTCCACGCGAGTGCGATCAAAAGCGGGCTCTTCCATGGCTTTCAGCGCGGCTTCACTCAACTGCAGCATGTCGTCTTCCAAAGCTGGCGTGCCGGTGCTCTTTTGGGCAGCAGCTTGCTCGACTTTGTCTTGCGTCTCATCTG
>CBFIFT010000052.1:0-12915 GCA_965661935.1 Burkholderiaceae bacterium
GTGGGTTTCCATGAACAGGCCCGAGACGCCGACGCCTACAGCCGCGCGAGCCAATACGGGAACCATTTCACGCATGCCGCCAGAGCTGGTTCCGTTGCCGCCGGGCAACTGCACGCTGTGGGTCGCATCGAACACGACCGGTGCTTGGGTTTCTCGCATGATCGCCAGCGCGCGCATGTCTGACACGAGGTTGTTGTAACCAAAACTCGCACCGCGTTCGCAGGCCATGAAATTGTCAACCTCCAAGCCGGCTTCTTGGGCAGCTGCGCGGGCTTTATCGATCACATTTTTCATGTCATGCGGCGCCAAAAATTGCCCTTTTTTGATGTTGACGGGCTTGCCGCTTTGCGCCACTGCGCGGATGAAATCGGTTTGCCGGCACAAAAACGCGGGTGTTTGCAACACGTCAACCACGGCTGAGGCCACGACAATGTCCTCTTCGGTGTGAACGTCAGTTAAGACAGGCACCCCTAACGCGGACTTGACTGCGCCCAAAATCTCTAAGCCTTTCTCGCGCCCTGGACCACGAAAACTGGAGCCGCTGCTGCGGTTGGCCTTGTCAAAGCTGCTCTTAAAGATGAAGGGAATGCCCAGCTCGCGCGTGATTTCTTGCAATGCACCTGCGGTGTCCATTTGCAATTGCTCAGACTCGATCACACACGGACCAGCGATCAAGAAGAAGGGCTGGTCAAGACCGATGGGAAAACCGCAAAGTTGCATGGTGTAGCGCCTTTTATGCTTTGTGCTTCATGGCTGCGCCTATGAAGGCGTTGAACAATGGATGACCGTCCCATGGCGTGGATTTGAACTCGGGGTGGAATTGCACGCCCATGTACCAAGGGTGAACAGTTTGAGGCAGCTCGATGATTTCGGTCAGTTGCTCACGTTGGGTCAGGGCTGAGATGATCAAACCCGCTTCACGCAGTTGATCGAGGTAGTTCACGTTGGCCTCGTAGCGATGGCGATGGCGCTCACTGACCACTGGGCCGTATATTTCGTGCGCCAGCGTGCCGGGCAACACATCTGAAGACTGCGCGCCCAGGCGCATGGTGCCGCCCAAGTCTGAGTTCACATTGCGCTGCTGAATGCTGCCGTCTTTGTCTTTCCATTCGGTGATCAAGGCAATCACCGGCGTGGGCGTCGCAGGGTCAAACTCGGTCGAGTTGGCGCCAACCAAGCCTGCTTTGTTTCGTGCGTACTCGATGGTTGCCACTTGCATACCCAAGCAGATGCCAAGGTATGGCACGCCATTTTCGCGCGCGAATTTGGCGGTTGCGATTTTGCCCTCGACGCCGCGCTCACCGAACCCGCCTGGCACCAAAATGCCATCGAACTGGCCCAGCTTTTGCTGCGTGGATACCTCGCTCAGGGTTTCTGAGTCTAGGTAGTGAATGTTGACTTTGACATGGTTCTTCAAACCGGCGTGGCGCAACGCCTCATTGACCGATTTGTAACTGTCGGAGAGGTCCACGTACTTCCCCACCATGGCGATGTTGACTTCACCTTGTGGGTGGCTGACCTCATGAACCAAGCGGTCCCAACGATCCAAGTTGGCGGGCGCTGTGTTGAGGCGCAGCTTGTCGCAAATCAAGCCATCAAGGCCTTGTTCGTGGAGCAAGCGCGGGACTTTGTAAATGGTGTCGACGTCCGGCATGGAGATGACGCCCCACTCAGCCACGTTGGTGAACAGCGAAATCTTGCTGCGCTCGTCCTCTGGGATTTCGCGGTCCGCACGACACAACAAAGCATCGGGCTGAATACCAATTTCGCGCAATTTCTGCACTGTGTGTTGCGTGGGCTTGGTCTTCAGTTCACCCGCCGTGGCAATCCATGGCAAATAAGACAGGTGAACAAAAGCCGCCATATTGGGCCCGGCTCGCAAAGACAGCTGACGCACAGCCTCTAAGAAGGGCAGCGACTCGATGTCACCCACCGTGCCTCCAATTTCGACGATGGCGACGTCCACGGCTGCAGGCGTGCCGACGCCAGCCCCCCGTTTCACAAACTCTTGGATCTCGTTGGTGACGTGCGGAATGACTTGTACCGTTTTGCCCAGATAGTCGCCTCGGCGTTCCTTCTCGAGGACACTTTTGTATATTTGGCCCGTGGTGAAGTTGTTGGGCTTGCGCATGCGCGTTTCGATGAAACGCTCGTAATGCCCGAGGTCCAAGTCGGTTTCTGCCCCATCCTCGGTGACGTACACCTCGCCGTGCTGGAAGGGCGACATGGTTCCCGGGTCTACATTCAGGTAGGGGTCTAGCTTGATCAGGGTGACTTTGAGGCCGCGAGACTCAAGCAAAGCGGCCAGTGATGCAGACGCGATGCCCTTGCCCAGTGAGGACACGACGCCGCCGGTAACGAACACAAATTTGGTCATGACAGTGGCGAGCATTTGAGGCGCTCGCGGCTGGTGGAAATTCCAATTATAGAAGCCCCTTGGGGCTCCGATTGATATTTCCTTGCTGGTCGCGTCACCTGTGGCTTGGCGCATGGGTTACATTGCCGCCATAGATGGAGATGGATGGGTTATGCACGCAGAAAACGAACTCAAAGGTAAACACATCGTATTGGGGCTCAGCGGGGGCATCGCCTGCTACAAAGCTGCCGAGCTGTGCCGGGGCTTAACCAAGGCGGGTGCGACGGTGCAGGTGGTCATGACAGAGGCTGCCAGCCACTTCATCACCAGTGAGACCATGCAGGCGCTCTCGGGTCTGCCCGTTTTCAGCGATCAATGGGCCGAGCGCGCCGCCGCCGATGGCAGCAACAACATGCCGCACATCAACTTGAGCCGCGAAGCGGACCTGATTTTGGTCGCCCCCGCCAGCGCCGATTTCATGGCGCGCCTCTTGCATGGCAGAGCCGATGATTTGTTGGCCTTGTTGTGCTTGGCTCGACCGATTGAACAAGTGCCCTTGATGATTGCACCGGCCATGAACAAAGAAATGTGGGACCACCCCGCAACGCAGCGCAATGTCGCTCAGCTGCGCAGTGACGGCACCCATGTGTTGGCTGTTGGCTCGGGGGCACAGGCCTGTGGTGAGGTCGGGGACGGACGCATGCTGGAAGCCGACGAAATCCTCTCCGACGTGGTCTCTTTTTTCCGCCCCAAAGACCTTCATGGCCTGCAAGTCGTCATCACGGCCGGTCCAACCTACGAGGCGATAGACCCTGTGCGAGGCATCACCAACCGCTCCAGCGGCAAGATGGGCTTCGCCCTGGCGCAGGCTGCGCAAGAGGCGGGCGCTCGGGTGACCCTGGTGGCTGGTCCCGTCGCTTTACCAACCCCCCGCCATGTGCAGCGCATGGATGTGCGCTCAGCCAGTGACATGAACGCCGCCGTTCAAGCGCACGTGCCAAACGCTGACGTCTTCATTGCTTGTGCCGCTGTTGCTGACTGGCGCCCGGCCAGCGCTGCAGAGCAAAAAATCAAAAAGGACGGTCAGGGTCGCCCGCCTGAGCTGCAGTTCGTTGAAAACCCAGACATCTTGAAGGGTGTGGCGCAAAGCGCGCGGGCGCAGAGTGGGGCGCTCTTTTGCGTTGGATTTGCGGCTGAAAGTGAAGAGTTGGCGCAACACGCCCAGCAAAAGCGCGAGCGCAAAGGCGTGCCCCTGCTCGTCGGCAACATTGGCCCAGACACCTTTGGCCATGATCACAACCGGGTGGTGTTGTTTGACCAGCACGGCGCCCGTGAGTTGGACGAGGCTGACAAGCTCACTTTGGCTCGCCAAATCGTGGCTGAGATTGCCGCAAGGCGATCTGCCGACTGAGTCACCTGTGTGGCGCGCCGCGCGCCCATCAGCCCCTATCCTTTAGAAAATCTTGATAAATTTTTGCTGGACAAGGGGACAACCATGGATTTAAACGCTGCTTTCTCACTCAAGGGCCGCACGGCATTGATCACCGGAGGCTCGAGGGGCATTGGCCGCATGATTGCGCACGGCATGGTCGCTGCGGGCGCTCGTGTCTACATCTCGGCCCGCAAAGCCGACGCCTGCAAGCAAACCGCTGAAGAGCTCAGTGCTTATGGCCATTGTGTGGCTTTGCCTGAGGATGTCTCTACCTTGGCAGGCTGTCACAACCTGGTCCAAGCCTACGCCCAGCATGAGCCCCACCTTGATATTTTGGTTAACAACGCGGGCGCCGCTTGGGGTGAACCGTTCGAAACGTTCACCGAGGGCGGTTGGGACAAGGTGGTTGACCTGAACCTGAAATCCCCATTCTTTTTGACCCAAGCCCTGCACGCCATGCTCAAGGCGTCGGTTGCCGCCGCAGGCGGACGCAAAGCCAAGGTCATCAACATTGCCTCGATTGACGGTATCTCGGTCAACATGTGGGATACCTACTCGTATTCTGCGAGCAAGGCGGGCTTGATTCATTTGACCAAACGCATGGCCATGCGGCTCATCGACGACGGCATTGTTTGCAACGCCATTGCGCCCGGGCCCTTTGCTTCCACCATGAACAAAGAAGCACGTGACCACGCCGATGAAGTCGCGGCCCATGTGCCTGCCCGACGCATCGGCAACGATCTCGACATGGCTGCCGCTGCTGCCTATTTGGCCACGGATGCCTCGGACTATGTGGTCGGGCACACGCTGGTGGTCGATGGGGGCACCAGCATGGCCAGAGGCTGAGGTTTGGGTCCCCACGCGAGCTCGCCCAACCCCTTTTTGGTGTGCAAGCAGAGGCTCGCTGAGTGGGAAACAGGTGAGCCAGTTGCTCATCTCGGTGCCCCAAAGTGGTAACTCACCGCGCACTTGTCCCGCAAGCTGTCACGCAGTCGCCCATGAGCGCTTGCGCATCCTTGAATGAAACCCTACTTGAAGACTCAATCCACCCATTGGAGTAAACCATGACCCAAGCTTTTATTTGTGATGCCATTCGCACGCCAGTGGGGCGCTACGGTGGCGCCCTCTCCAGCGTGCGCACCGACGACCTGGGGGCCATACCCATTCAGGCGCTCATGCAGCGCAACCCGCAAGTGGACTGGGCGGCAGTGGATGACGTGCTCTACGGTTGCGTGAACCAAGCAGGCGAAGACAACCGCAACGTCGCGCGCATGGCGAGCTTGTTGGCCGGTTTGCCCGTTGAAGTACCAGGCGCGACGGTCAATCGCTTGTGCGGCTCTGGCCTTGACGCTTTGGGCAGTGCCGCGCGCGCACTGCGTGTGGGCGAGACCGAACTGATGATTGCGGGCGGCGTAGAAAGCATGAGCCGTGCGCCCTTCGTGATGCCCAAAGCCGAGGCTGCCTTTGGGCGTGCCAATGCGGTGTATGACACCACCATAGGGTGGCGCTTTGTGAACAAGCTCATGAAGGCCCAGTATGGCATCGACTCCATGCCAGAAACCGCCGAGAACGTGGCGAGCGAGTACGGCATCGAGCGCGAGGCACAAGACCGCATGGCTCTGGCGAGCCAAGAAAAAGCTGCTGCAGCCATTGCGGCTGGGCATTTGGCGCGCGAGATCGTACCGGTGTCGATCCCGCAGCGCAAAGGCGATCCCACCATTGTGGACACCGATGAACACCCCCGGGCAACGACGCTCGAGAAGCTGGCCGCGCTGAAGGGCGTCGTGAAGCCTGACGGCACCGTGACGGCTGGCAACGCGTCTGGCGTCAACGACGGTGCTTGCGCCTTGCTCTTGGCCAATGAGTCCGCAGCAGCTCGGCATGGCCTGACGCCCAAGGCGCGGGTCGTGGGTATGGCAACGGCTGGCGTGGCGCCTCGCATCATGGGCATAGGCCCTGCACCCGCGACCCAAAAAGTCTTGGCGCAGACCGGCTTGACTCTGGCTGACATGGATGTGATTGAACTGAACGAGGCGTTTGCCGCACAAGGCATTGCTGTGTTGCGCATGCTTGGTTTGGCGGACGACGACGCGCGCGTCAACGCTTGGGGCGGTGCCATTGCCCTGGGCCACCCGCTGGGGGCCTCGGGTGCGCGCTTGGCGACCACGGCGGTCAACCGGCTGCACGCTACCGGCGGGCGTTATGCGCTTTGCACCATGTGCATCGGCGTTGGCCAAGGCATTGCAGTGGTGCTCGAGCGGGTCTGAGCTGCAGCTTCGAGGCTCAGAGGTTGGCCGACCTCGGCGTGCAAGGCGCGCCGAGGTTCGGTTGCTGCGCGCCAACTCAGCGCGCCAACTCAGCGCGCTAAATCGGTGCGCTTAGCTCCAGCGGGTGCGCCAAACAGCCCATGCTGTGAGTACCCCGTAGAGAAACATGCCGGAAGCAATGGTGGCAAACATGGCCGAAGCAGTGCCCCCGTGGTTGAGCAACCACCAGCCGCCCGCCGCGACCCAAACCAAGCGAGCCGTGCCCGCCAACACGGGCCCCAAAAGGCGCCTAGCGCCCTGCGAAGCAAAGTAAAGACACAAGCCCACGCCAAAGAACGCGTAGAAAGGGCCCACCCACTGAAAGTAGGCTGCCGCATAGGCCAGGACCTCGGGGTCTTGCGTGAAGCGCGCACTCCACAGATCAGGCCACAGCGCCACGATCAGCCCTGCGATGCCCAACATAACTGCGACCAAGGTGGTACCGGTCCAGGCCACGCGGCGCGCTCGCTCAACCAAACCCGCGCCCAAAGCCATACCCACCAGCGGTACACAGGCCACACCAACCGCGAAGGTGATGGGCACCATCAAAAACTCCAAGCGCGATCCAATGCCGTACCCAGCCAAAGCCTGGGTGCCAAACCCCGAAACGATGCGCGTCACCACCATGATGGTGAACACCGTTTGCAGTGCCGACAGCGAACCCATACCGCCCACTTTCAATATGGGCTCGAGCAAGTCCCATTGAATGGGGGCCCGCCAGTTGATGGTCACGCTCGCACGGCCTCGCAGCAGGTGTTGGCCAAGGTAGATCGAGCCTAAGGTGAACGACAGGGCCAGGCCACTGGCCACACCAGCCATGCCGCCTGCGGGGATGGGACCCCACCCCAGACCGAGCACACCACCCAAAATGACTTGGGCAAAAGCGACGCTGAGCAAGGTCGCAGAGGGGGTCTTCATGTCGCCGCTGGCCCTCACGATCGAGGCCAAGACGTTGAGCGTCCAAATGCTGATGGATGCGGCAAATGCCACATTCGAATACGCCAACGCGGCAGCGACAGCCTCTGGGTCGCCGCCCAACGAGCGATAAAGCACCGGACCAAATCCCAACAACACCAGTGTGAAGAAGCCCCCCAAGGCCCAACCGATGCAGCAGGCGTGCCACGCCAAAGCGTTGGCACGATCAAAGTCTCGCGCGCCCAGCGCACGGCTGATGGCACCGCTGATGCCGCCGCCCATTGAGCCAGCCGATAGCATTTGCTGAAGCATGATCAGGGGGAAGACCAAAGCCATGCCTGCCAAAGGTGCCACGCCTAGCTTGCCGATATAGACGGTCTCGGCGATGCTCACCAAGGTCGTCGCGACCATGGCCAGCATGTTGGGTGCGCTCATGCGGAGCAAAGTCGGCAAGACCGGCGCAGTGGTGAGGGCTGAAGGTGTGGACATGGCGGGCTCGCGTGGATGCGGTTGTCGGTGCTGGAGTCGTTCACGGGCATGCTAGTCCCGATTGCACCGGTCGTGCACACTTAGGCGACAGCGGCGCGGATTGCGCAACCTCTACCCGCTGCGCTGCAGTTCGCTGCAAATCGGCAAACAACGCGTGACCGATGTTCAATCCGTGCGTCGTCAACTGACGCCAGCTCAGATCAACCCGTTCAGCCGTTTTTCCAAAGGCCCCACGCCAGACTGAACATCAGCAGTGCAACGCTCAGGTCAAGCCAGCGCCAAGCGCTGGGGCGCTGAAACACGGGCGCCATGATGCGAGCACCCCAACCTAAGGTGTTGAACCATAGCGCGCTGGCGCAGATGGCACCTAGCCAAAAAACAAGTTGATCGCCCGAAGGTTGTTGGGCCCCCACGCTGCCGACCAACACCACCGTATCCAGGTACACATGGGGGTTGAGCAGGCTGATGGCGAGGGTTTGCGAGATCACTTGCCGCAGACTGGTAACGGCTTGTGTGGCATTGGCCTCAAGTGGTCGAGGATAGACCGCGCGCCACAGCGCGTGGGTGCCGTAAGCGCCTAGCACCACAGCGCCCAACAAGCCGATGGCACGCAAGGCCTTGGGATGATCGCCAAGTGCAGATGCGACCCCGGCAATGCCGGTGCCCATGAGGATGGCATCGAGTGCGGTGCAGATGAATACCACCGCGAGCACGTGTTCACGCCGCAGACCTTGGCGCAAAACCAAAATATTTTGCGCACCAATGGCAACAATCAGCGAAAGACTCAAACCGAACCCGGCCAGCCATGCAGGGTGGATCACCTCGCCGGGCGCCATCATTGGCAAGCAAGCCTCTGTGAATGGTGGGTCATGGTTGTTTTCGGGTGTGCGCCATTGGCGTCGGTGGCTCGGAGGTGGCTAAACACGTGCGCTCATCCATTTGACGCCAGGCGTCGAAAGTTGCAACGGCACGAGGCAGGCTTCGTTTCTCAATCGATGCACGCAAGCCCCTCGGGCCTCAGGTGACGAATGAGGCATTGGCTCAGCGAACGCCGCACAGCATCGTGCCACAAACCCACGCTAGACCGATTGCCTCAGGAAATGAGAGTCGTGCATTTTCGGTGAAAATGGAACTTTGGTTTCAAGGCGAAATGGTCATGGTGGACTTACAGCAGTTTTTTCAATCCTCTACCGACATGCGGGTGTGGCTGGTGCAGGTGTTTGTCGTCGTGCTGGCGACCGTGAGTGTCAACTTTGTGTTGATGCGATTGCTGGATAACCTCAAGCGCATGACGGCTCGCACCGCCTCGCTTTGGGATGACGCGCTGATCAACGCTGCCCGACTACCGATTCGCTTGTTTGCTTGGGTCTGGGGCCTGAGTGTGGCAGCCCACATATTGCATGGCGTGAGTGAGTATTCGGTGTTTGAGTACACGCCTCAAGTGCGCCAAGTTGCGATCGTGGTGATCTTGGCGCTTTTGCTGGTTCGCGTGATTCGAAATGCAGAACAGGTTTGGACCCATCCCGACCGGGGCGGTGCTGGCATGGACCCCACCACCGCGCGTGCGATTGGCAAACTGTTGCGGCTTTCGGTGATCATCACAGCGGTGTTGGTCACCATGCAGACTTTGGGTTATTCGGTCTCAGGGGTGTTGGCTTTCGGTGGCATTGGCGGTATCGCAGTTGGTTTTGCAGCCAAGGATTTGTTGGCCAATTTTTTTGGCGGCATGATGATTTATTTGGACCGACCTTTCCAAGTGGGAGATTGGGTCCGCTCGCCTGACCGTGAGATTGAGGGAACGGTGGAAGACATTGGCTGGCGCCTCACCCGCATTCGGACTTTTGACAAGCGCCCGCTCTACATTCCCAACGCAACCTTTGCTTCGATTGCGGTTGAGAACCCATCGCGCATGAGTCACAGGCGCATCTACGAGACGTTTGGTATTCGCTACGCTGACGGCCACAACATGGGCGTGATTTGCGATGAAGTCAGGGAGATGTTGAAGGCCCACCCTGATCTGGATGATTCCCAAACACAAATTGTCCACTTCGTCAGTTACGGTGCATCTTCGTTGGACTTCATGGTGTATTGCTTCACCCGCACCACCGAGTGGGTGCCGTACCACGCAGTCAAAGAGGACGTGTTGCTCAAGATCATGGCCATCGTGCACGCCAAGGGCGCAGACTTTGCTTTCCCCACGCGAACCTTGCACCTTGAGTCGATGCCGATGGATCAGCCCGCTGGTGCCAAGTTGGCGTAACCTCGCGCGGGTCGGCGATCCAGGCGCCCATCAGATCAACCCAAGCGCAGGCGCTCAGACGCCCCGTGCCTGGGCGATTGAAGGGGCGCACGGTGAAGTCAGTCGAGTCAGCCCCCGCAATCGGCTAGGCTGACTCCGTTGGCACTCTCGGCCTTGGTTTACTTGGCTTTGGGCTCGCGGAAAATCGCGCACAGTTTGTGCCCGTCCGGATCCAACACATAAGACAAATGCACGCGACCCGCGGGGCTCTCGCGGGGGCCGGGGGGTTCTTCGATGGAAGTGGCGCCGTTGGCGACAGCGACGTCATGAAAGGTCTTCACTTGCTCGGCCGATTCACATTTGAAGCCGATGGTGAAGCCGTTGGCGCAGGTTGCGACTTGATCATTGATGGGCTGGGTCAGACCAAAGGTGTGACCATTGTGGGCGTAGAACACGCGCACGTGGCCCGTCGCGTTGTTGTTGCGGCGGCCTTCGCCACAGCCCAGCGTGGCCAGCAAGGTGTCGTAGAAGGTCTTGGCGCGCTCAATGTCGTTGGTTCCGAGCATGACGTGGTTCAGCATGTTGTGTCTCCGAGTTTCAAAATGAACGCACAGTGTGCCAGCAAGCCAAAGCCCCCAGGGTCACCTAGGCACCAGGCGAATCAAACCCATTGAGTGACTGCTTGGGCGTGACTCAGCAGCAGCCAATCAACGGACCAGTCAGGTCCGCTGACGGCTGCCAGCACCAGGCGCTTGGGTTTCAGGTGCGTGAGGCATCGGCGCTGGCCAAAGCCAGCATATTCACCACGCGACGCACCGTGGCTGAAGGGTTCAAGACATGGGCAGGGGCGTCGGTGCCCAACAGAATGGGACCGACGGTCACGCCGTCCGCCGCGATGACTTTCAGCACGCTGAACAAAATGTTGGCCGCGTCAAGGTTGGGGCAAATCAACACGTTGGCCGAATCTTTGAGCACCGATTGCGGCAAGTAGGCGTCGCGAATGGTTTGCGACAGGGCGGCATCGCCGGTCATCTCGCCGTCGCATTCGACCTCTGGGTGCATGGAGCTGAAGAGGTCGCGGGCCAAGCGCATTTTTTTGGCAGAGGCGCGCTTGCTGCTGCCAAAACTTGAGTGAGACAAAAACGCCACCTTGGGCGGAATGCCAAAGCGCTGCAACTCGTCAGCCGCCAAGCTGGCGATGTCAGCCAGTTGTTGTGCACTGGGGTCTTCGTTCACGTAGGTGTCGGCGACAAACAGCGTGCGGTCACCCAGCACCAGCGCGTTCAACGCGGCGATGGTGGGCGATTTTTTGCTTTTGCCGATGACGCTCATGATGCGCTCGAGGTGCATGTCGTATTGCCCCACGAGGCCACACAGCATGGCATCTGCGTCGCCAGTCGCCACCATGATGGAGGCGATGAGCGTGTTGGAGCGGCGCACAGCACTCTTGGCCATCGCTGGTGTGATGCCATTGCGCCCCATCAAGGCGTGGTAGTGCTCCCAGTAAGCGCGAAAGCGTGGGTCGTCTTCAGGGTCAACGACTTCGACGTCTTGACCGGGTACGAAGCGCAGGCCGGCCTTGGCCACCCGGGTCTGAATGACGCCGGGGCGGCCAATCAAGATGGGGGTCGCTATGCCTTCGTCCAAGGCTTGTTGGACCGCACGGAGCGCGCGCTCATCTTCGCCGTCGGCCATGGCCACTCGCTTGGGGTTGGCTTTGGCTTGCCCAAACACTGGTTTCATGAGCATGCCCGTTTGGTAAACGAAGCGCGTGAGGCTTTGTTGGTAGGCATCGAAGTCTTCGATGGGGCGTGTGGCGACACCAGATTGAGCCGCTGCTTTGGCGACGGCTGGCGCGATGCGCAAAATCAAGCGCGAGTCGAACGGCTTGGGGATGATGTAGTTGGGGCCAAACTGCAGCTCTTCCCCTGCATAGGCTGCGGCCACTTCGTCGCTGACTTCAGCCTTGGCCAAGTCGGCAATTTGGCGCACGCAGGCCAGCTTCATCTCATCGGTGATGCGGGTGGCCCCACAGTCCAAGGCGCCTCTGAAAATGTAAGGAAAGCACAAGACGTTGTTGACCTGGTTGGGGTAGTCCGAGCGACCCGTGGCGATGATGCAGTCTGGTCGTGCGGCCAATGCGATTTCGGGGCGAATCTCGGGCTCTGGGTTGGCAAGGGCCAGCAAAATGGGGCGATCTGCCATGGACTTGACCATCTCAGCGCTGACCACACCAGGCGCCGAGCAGCCCAAGAATACGTCTGCTCCGGCTAACGCATCAGCCAGCGTGCGTGCGGCTGTGTCTCGGGCGAATTTGGACTTGGATTCGTCGAGTTGACCAGCGCGGCCTTGGTGAATCACGCCTTTGGAGTCGCACACCAAAATGTTTTCAATTCGGGCACCCAAGCCAAGCATGACATCCAAGCATGCAATGGCAGCAGCGCCTGCCCCAGACACGGTGATTTTGACGTCTTCGATGCGTTTGTTGACCAACTCTAAGCCGTTGACCAAAGCGGCTGCAGAGATGATGGCCGTGCCGTGTTGGTCGTCGTGGAACACGGGAATGCTCATGCGCTCGCGCAACTGGCGCTCGATGTAGAAGCACTCGGGTGCCTTGATGTCTTCCAAGTTGATGCCACCCAAGGTCGGCTCTAGCGCTGCAATGATCTCAACCAACTTGTCAGGGTCGTTCTCTGCCAACTCGATGTCGAACACATCGATGTCTGCGAATTTTTTGAACAAACACCCTTTGCCTTCCATCACAGGCTTACTGGCCAATGGGCCGATGTTGCCGAGTCCCAAGACCGCTGTTCCGTTGGTGACCACGCCCACCAAGTTGGCACGTGAGGTGTACTCTGCCGCCAAGCGCTCGTCTGCTTCGATGGCTAGGCAGGGGTAGGCCACACCCGGCGAATAAGCCAAGGACAGGTCGCGCTGATTGGACAGAGGCTTGAGCGGCGAAATCGAAATCTTTCCGGGGCGGGGTGCGCGGTGGTATTCGAGGGCTGCGTCTTTGAGGGCTTGTTCGGCTTGACTCATGGTGCGTCTCCGGTAGGTGCTTGGGATGCGGGTGTATCTGTGGCGTGTGCACAGCTGAGGTCAATGCAAAGCATAGCCCCCAAGCCGCGGAATGTCTGTAACGTGTTGGCCTAAGCTTTTTGCGACAACAGGTCGTGCA
>CBFIFT010000053.1:0-12562 GCA_965661935.1 Burkholderiaceae bacterium
GCGCACCAAGCCAAACGGCAGGTCATGCTCCCAGCACACTTGGGCGACAGCTGCGCCTTCCATTTCAGCTGCCAGTGCATCCGGTGTTCGCACCAGCAACTCTTGGGCAAGTCGCGCGTCGTTGATGAATCGGTCGCCTGAAATGACCAGCCCTTGGTGTAACTGGGCGGGGGGGTGCCCTTTCAGGTGGGCCTGCGCCATCCAATCTGTTAACGCGGCTTGCGCCGCAGCATTTAAGTGACGGCAGAGCCGTTCATCGCAGGGCACTCGAGTGATTCCCAGCAAAGGGATTTCGTGCTGCGCGAACAAGGGCTCGGCGTTTAAATCATGCTGCAAAAGAGCGTCTGCGACGACCACGTCTCCGACGTTGACCTGTGCGCCCAGCCCACCGGCGACACCCACAAAAACCACAGCGTCGACGCCAAAGTGTTGGATCAATGTGGTGGCCGTCGATGCCGCCGCCACCTTGCCTACCCGCGAGGTGACGGTGACCAGCTCGAGCTGTCCCAGGCGCCCGCTCACGTAGTGACGCTGAGCCAATACCGTGCTGTGGGTCTGCACCATGCGCGACTGCAAATCGCCCAGTTCTTGGGGCAACGCTGCCATGACGCCAAAACGCATTGGCCGGTTGGTCATGTCAATGGACTCAAGCGTTGTCGGGCGATGGGCGGATGGCGGACTTGGGCCGAAAGGCCTTGCACACGCCGTCATGGGTAACCATATAGGGGCCGCCAATGAGGTCTACGCAATAAGGAATGGCTGCAAAAATGCCATGCACCACCACCTTACCCTCGGGCGATTGGAGGCCCGCTAGCGTCTCTTCAATGCTCTTGGGTTGACCGGGTAAGTTGACGATCAAACACTGACCTCGTACCACAGCCACTTGCCGCGACAAAATAGCGGTGGGCACGAACTGCAAGCTGATTTGCCGCATCTGTTCGCCAAATCCGGGCATGACTTTGTCAGCGACGGCCAGTGTGGCTTCTGGCGTGACGTCGCGCGGACTCGGCCCGGTGCCGCCGGTGGTGAAGACCACGTGGCAGCCACTCTCGACGCAATCAATCAGGGTTTGGCTGATCAGCGCTTGCTCATCAGGAATCAGGTGGGCCTGAAACTCAAGGGGGTTTTGTAACGCGCTGGTGAGCCATGAGCGAAGCGCTGGCAAGCCCTTGTCTTCGTAGGTTCCGCTGGACGCGCGATCACTGATGGACACGATGCCAATGCGAATTGGGTCAAGGCTCATGGGGTCTCCTCATCTTGATCCACCTCAGGCAACAATGCTTGCTCGTCTTCGGCATGGCCGTTCAAAGCATTTTTGACGCCTTGGAATATCTCTCGGTAGGCCCGCCCGTGGCGCGGTGTTTCGCCTGCTTGAGTGGGTTTGGCGTCTTTTCGGGCTTGGCGAATCAAGCTGCGCAAGGCTTGGGCGTCAATGCCCCGATGCAGCGACAGCCATTCAGTGACAGCATCGTCACTGGCGATCAGGCGGTCGCGCCATTGCTCTGCTTCGTGCAATGCCTGGGTTTGTTCCGCCGAGCCCTGATGCTGCGCCAGCAAAGCGGCTTCAATGGCTTGCAGGGTGTCATCGTCGAGCTTGCGCATCAGTTTGCCGATGTACTGCATTTGTCGCCGCTTGGCGCCGTGAGAGTCAATGCGCTTGGCCTCGTCGATCGCGATGTTCAGTGCCTCGGGTAGATCCAATTGCTTGCGTGCGTGACCTGCCAACTCAACCAGTTCTTCGCCCATTTTTTGCTTGGCGTCGCTGTCGCGCTTGGCGTCGTTGCGTGAGTAGTCTTGATCACCTTTGAGCTCGCGCTTGAGCTCGAGATCGAGCTCGCTACCCGCAGCCACAAAGTGACCACGTACCCAATAACCTTGTCGTTGTTTTCTTGCCATGGTGCGAATTGTCCCATGAGCGCAGGTGTTTCGGACAGCCAGCTATGATGCCAACCCTATGACCAAGCAAAATCGCATTCCCTCATCACCCGCTGGCAGCACCGGCTTTCAGTTTTCATCGCAGCAGCTGCAAGACACCGTTGACGCGGCGCTGCAGGCAGCCAAGAAACTGGGTGTCAGCGACGCCGTTGCCGAAGCGTCTGAAGGGCACGGTCTCAGCGTATCTGTGCGTCAGTTGGCTTTGGAAAATGTAGAGCGAAATCGCGACAAGTCGCTGGGCGTGACGGTTTACTGGGGGCATTGCAGAGGCCATGCGTCGACCTCAGATTTTTCGGCCGCAGCAATCACTCAAACCGTCCAAGCGGCATTGGACATCGCCAAATTCACCGCCGAAGACCCCATGGCTGGCTTGCCAGACCCTGGCGATGTGGTCACTGAGGTGCGAGATTTGGATTTGTTTCACCCTTGGGACATTGATGCCGAGGCGGCTGCGGCCATTGCCATGGCGTGTGAAGACGAGGCCTTGCGCACCAGCCGCTTGATCACCAACAGCGAAGGTGCGGGGGTTTCGGCCCAGCACTCTCATTTTTTTGCGGCGCATATGCGCCAAGGTCAAACGCATGGTGATGGTATTTTTCGTGGTGGCTACGCTTCCACCCGGCATTCGTTGTCGGTGGCGCCGATCGCGGGCAAAGGCGACGGCATGCAACGGGACCATTGGTACACATCGATGCGTGACCCCCGCGACATGGCCTCACCTCAGGCGGTTGGACGCTATGCGGCCGAGCGCACGTTGGCGCGATTGAATGGGCGCCGAATCAGCACCATGACCTGTCCCGTCCTATTTGAGGCGCCATTGGCCAGCGGATTGTTGGGCGCTTTTGTTCAAGCGATCAGCGGGGGTTCGCTGTATCGAAACAGCAGTTTTTTACAAGATAGCTTGGGTAAGCAAGTCTTTGCGAAACACATCGACATCGACGAAGATCCGTTCATCCTCAAAGGCAAAGGCAGCTCACCTTTCGACGACGAAGGGGTGAGGGTGCAAGCGCGGCGTGTGCTCGAGGCCGGTCGGGTGCGAGGCTACTTTTTAGGCAGTTATTCGGCGCGCAAACTCGGTATGCAAACGACAGGCCATGCCGGTGGGTCGCACAACTTGGCGATGCGCAGTCGCTTGACACACCCCGGTGATGATTTGAAGGCGATGTTGAAAAAGTTACACCGCGGCTTGTTTGTGACCGAGCTGATGGGGCACGGCGTCAATGGCGTGACGGGGGATTACTCGCGCGGCGCCAGCGGTTATTGGGTTGAGAACGGCGAAATCGCTTACCCAGTGCAAGAGGTCACCATTGCGGGCAATCTGAAGACCATGTTCAAAGACATCGTGGCCATCGGGGCAGATGAGTACAACTTGGGCGCCAAGACCACGGGTTCGGTGCTGGTTGCAAAAATGAAAGTTGCTGGCGCTTGACGCGCCACTGCACTGCGCCGCGCAAGCCGATGGACTTGGTTGTCGGGGGACCGAATCAACGGCCCCCGGTCGCCGTTGGTCTCAAGGGTTGAGCGCGGCTTTCACCGCCTTGGATACTTCGCCCATGTCGGCTTTGCCTGCAAAGCGCGATTTGGCGGCCCCCATGACCTTGCCCATGTCCGCTGCACCCTGGGCTCCCAATTCGGATACCAATGCCTGAACCTGAGCGGTGACTTCTTCGGTGCTCATGCGCTCTGGCAGGTAGGTCGTGAGGATCGCGATTTCGGCTTGCTCTTGAGCAACCAAGTCAGGGCGGTCGGCTTGCTCGTAGGCCGCGACTGAGTCTTTGCGTTGTTTAACTAATTTTTCCACAATGCCCAGCACCATGGTGTCGTCGAGTTCGATGCGCTCGTCGACTTCTTTTTGCTTGCACGCGGCCAACAGCATGCGGATGGTGCCCAAGCGTTGGGTTTCCTTGGCGCGCATGGCGGCCTTCATGTCTTCTGTGATTTGGTTTTTGAGACTCATCTGCTCGAGCTTTCAAGAGGGGGACACAAAAAAACCCGCGAAAGCGTCCTTTGGCGGGTTGCTGAGAGACGGGGCTGAGCCCCAGACCATCAGTACATGCGCTTGGGCAGTTGCATAGAACGCACACGCTTGACGTGGCGCTTCACTGCAGCGGCTTTCTTGCGCTTGCGCTCAGCGGTGGGCTTTTCGTAAAACTCACGGGCGCGCAAGTCGGTGAGCAGGCCCAGCTTCTCGATACCGCGCTTAAAACGGCGCAGGGCAACTTCGTAGGGCTCGTTGTCTTTTACTCGAATGGTCGTCATGACTGAAAGGTTGTCCTTTTGAATGTGCGGCAGGTTGGATCAGAACTCGGCCGCGGATTGCTAGCAAAGCCAAGGATTATAGCCCGATATGTGGGTGCTGTCCGCTGCCCGTTATGCGGCGCGCTGGTCAGGTGACATTGCGCTGACCAGTTCATGCGTGACAGGGCCTTGCGCTATGGCCTGCAGTCCACGCGTGACGTCTCCCACGATCCAAACCGATGGGCTTGCCATGCCCTGAATGCGCACCTTCCGCGCAACGCTCACCAAATCACAAGCCAAATGGCGCTGTTTGTCACAACTGGCATGTTGCACCACGGCAACAGGTGTTGCTGGTGGCAGGCTGTTGAGCAAACCCTCGGCAATGGCGTCTATGTTGCGCATGGCCATGTAGATGATCAATGTGAGGTGTTGTTGGGCGACCAGTGCCCCCATCGCAGGCCAGTCCACCGCGTGGGCTCCGACTTGGTTGTGTCCAGTCAAGAAGACCACGCCTTGGGCAACGCCCCGTTGTGTCAGTGGGGTTTTCAAACTGGCCATGGCCGCCATGCCAGCGGTGATGCCAGGAGTGACGTCGCAGTCGATGCCGTGCCGGCGCAATGCATCGACTTCTTCGCCGCCGCGGCCAAATACGAATGGATCTCCGCCCTTCAGGCGCACCACCCGCTGACCTGCGCGTGCCGCTTGAACCATGGCGCGCTCAATGAACGACTGAGAAGTTGAGCGACAACCGCCTCGCTTGCCGACCGAGATGATGCGCGCCGAATCACGGACGTACGCCAACACCGCTGGGGCGACCAAGTCATCTACAAATACCACTTCAGCGGCTTGGATCAGTCGAATGGCTTTGAGTGTGAGCAGTTCGGGGTCCCCCGGACCAGCTCCGACCAAAGAGACATTGCCATATTTAGGGTTTGAGTCGATCGCTTGCATGGCCGGCATTCTGGGCGCTCTGTTATGACTCTGGGCTATATGGTTGGATTGATTTTCGTGACCTGCAGAAAGGCTGGAATGCTCAACTCGGCGCGCTGGCGTCTACACTCAACGCTTCATGATTTTTCTTGGCTTTGAATCCTCTTGTGATGAAACTGGCGTCGCCTTGGTTCGCCTCGGCGATGGTGGGCCCACGCTCGTGTCGCAGATGCTGCACACGCAGATTTCGCTGCACCGAGCTTATGGTGGGGTTGTGCCTGAGTTGGCCAGCCGAGATCACATTCGCCGCGTTTTGCCTTTGACCCGTTTGGCCATGCAAGAGGCGGGTCTTGATTTGTCACATATTGATGCGGTGGCCTTCACCCGTGGTCCAGGTTTGGCAGGCGCCTTGCTGGTTGGGGCTGGGGTCGCGGCGTCTTTGGCGGCGGCGTTGTCCATTCCTGCCATCGGCGTTCATCACTTGGAAGGCCACTTGTTGTCGCCGTTCTTGAGCCAAGATGCCCCGACTTTTCCGTTTCTCGCGCTTTTGGTCTCGGGGGGTCACACCCAATTGATGGCCGTTGAAGGCGTGGGGCGCTATCGGTTGCTGGGCGAGACGATTGATGACGCGGCGGGTGAGGCGTTTGATAAGTCGGCCAAGGTGTTGGGCTTGCCCTATCCCGGTGGCCCAGAGTTGTCCAAGTTGGCGCAGCGCGGCGACCCCAAGGCGTTTGCTTTGCCCAGGCCCTTGCTCCATCAACCCAATTTGGATTTTTCATTTGCGGGGCTAAAGACGGCGGTTTGGACCGCTCACGGTCGCTTGGGCGCGTCGCCCAGCGAGCAGGCAATCGCCGACTTGGCCGCGAGCACGCAAGACGCGATCGTCGACGTTTTGGTGCAAAAGTCTTTGAAGGCGCTGCAGCAAACGGGGTTGCCTCGGTTGGTGGTGGCGGGCGGCGTGGGCGCCAACCAATCGCTGCGCCATCGACTCAACGTGCGCTGTGCTGACATGGGTGTGAGTGTTCACTATCCAGAGTTATCGCTCTGTACCGATAACGGCGCGATGATTGCCATGGCCGCAGCCTTGCGCTGGCAGGCCGAGGCAGCCACGCCATTGATCACCCCGGTAGGCGCTTTTGATGTCAAGCCTCGGTGGCCCCTCGAGGCCGTGTGTACCACCTAGTCTGGCGGGCACCTGGTCTCCGGCTGGCGATCAGGCTATAATGCAAGGCTCGACCGCGGGGCAATGGTGTTTCGCGGCGAAACTCACGTGGGTTGCGGTCATCAAATGCTGAGCGCTGCGTCCCACGCAAGTGATTTCAAAGGAAATTTAGACATGAGCATCGTCAAAGCAGACATCATCAAAGACAACGCACGAGGCGCAGCCGACACCGGCAGCCCCGAAGTGCAAGTGGCTTTGTTGACCGCACGAATCAACGATTTAACCCCTCACTTCAAAGAAAACCACAAAGACCATCACGGTCGCCGTGGCTTGCTTCGCATGGTGAGCCGTCGCCGCAAGCTGTTGGACTATTTGAAAGCCAAAGACAGTGACCGTTACGTGGCATTGATTGCGAAGTTGGGTCTGCGCAAATAAGCTGGGCTCGATTGGGAAGAATCGCAACGCCTGGGTTGGCTCGCTGACTCAGGCGTTTTGCGCATCTAGAGTGCGTTGTTTTTGACGAGATCCGTCGCCTGAAAAGCTGCTTGGGATCGAAGCTGTGTCATTCCACCAGTGCGCTTTGCGCCTTGATGGAATGGCATCGTGTTCCGCTAAGCGATAGGGCTTTTTCGGCATCTATGAGGCGTTTTGCCTCAACCGTCTGGCCGCCAGTTGAGCGGCCCATATGCAGGAGCATCGAACATGACCATGTTCAAAAAAGTGACCAAATCATTCCAGTGGGGCCAACACACGGTCACCATGGAAACAGGTGAAATCGCCCGCCAATCTGGTGGCGCAGTTTTGTTGGACGTTGATGGAACGACCGTGCTGGCGACCGTTGTTGCACGCAAAGAGGCCAAGCCCGGCCAAGACTTCTTTCCTTTGACGGTGGACTACATTGAGAAGACTTACGCCGCGGGCAAAATCCCCGGTAGTTTCTTCAAGCGCGAAGGTCGCCCCAGCGAGTTCGAAACGCTGACCTCGCGTTTGATCGATCGTCCGATCCGCCCCTTGTTCCCCGAGGGCTTCTTCAATGAAGTTCAAGTGGTGATCCACACCGTTTCTTTGAATCCCGCAGTGGATTCTGATATCCCCGCCATGATTGCGACCAGCGCAGCGTTGGCTGTCTCTGGTATTCCTTTCCATGGCCCCATTGGCGCAGCGCGCGTGGGCTATGTGAACGGCGAGTACGTGCTTAACCCCAGCCCTGAGCAGCGCATCCAGTCGCAAATGGACTTGGTGGTCGCGGGCACGGAATCAGCCGTGCTGATGGTTGAATCTGAAGCCCAGCAGCTGAGCGAAGAAATCATGCTGGGTGCAGTTGTGTTTGGTCATCAGCAGAGCCAGGCCGCCATTGACGCCATCCATGAGTTGGTGCGTGAAGCTGGCAAGCCTGTGTGGGACTGGGATGCGCCCGCGCGCGACGACGCGTTGATCGAAAAAGTCGAATCTTTGGGTCGCGAGAAGTTGGTGGCCGCTTATCAAATCCGTTCTAAGCAAGCGCGCACGCAAGCCTGCCGCGAGGCCAGCGCCGCTGTGAAGCAAGGCCTGACCGAGGCGGGCATCGAGTTTGATGGCGTCAAGGTTGATGGCCTGTTGCACGATATCGAGGCACAAATTGTTCGTAGTCAAATTTTGGCTGGCGAACCCCGCATCGACGGTCGCGACACCCGCACGGTGCGCCCGATCGAGATCCGCACGGGCGTGCTTCAACGCACCCATGGCTCGGCGCTGTTCACACGCGGTGAGACCCAAGCCTTGGTTGTGACCACCTTGGGCACTGAGCGCGATGCCCAGCGCATTGACGCGTTGCCAGGTGAATACGAAGACCGTTTCATGCTGCACTACAACATGCCTCCCTTTGCGACCGGTGAGACGGGTCGCGTGGGTTCGCCCAAGCGCCGCGAGATCGGTCATGGCCGGTTGGCCAAGCGTGCGCTCGCTGCGGTGTTGCCACCTAAGGATGAGTTTCCATACACGCTGCGTGTGGTGAGCGAGATCACCGAGTCCAACGGTTCGTCATCTATGGCGTCTGTTTGCGGTGGCTGCTTGTCGATGATGGATGCAGGCGTGCCTCTGAAAGCGCACGTCGCTGGTATTGCGATGGGCTTGATCAAAGAAGGCAACCGCTTTGCGGTGTTGACCGATATTTTGGGTGATGAGGACCACTTGGGTGACATGGACTTCAAGGTGGCAGGCACGACAAATGGCGTGACCGCATTGCAGATGGATATCAAGATTCAGGGCATCACCCAAGAGATCATGCAAGTGGCGCTGGCGCAGGCCAAAGAGGCCCGCATGCACATCCTCTCGAAGATGCAAGAAGCCATGGGCGAGGCCAACACTGAGATCTCGTCTTTTGCGCCGCGTCTGTACACGATGAAGGTCAACCCAGAAAAGATTCGCGACGTGATTGGCAAGGGTGGCGCCACCATTCGTGCCTTGACCGAAGAGACGGGTTGCACGATCGACATTGCCGAAGACGGCACCATCACGATTGCATCTAGCGATGGCGATAAGGCCATGGAAGCACAACGCCGCATCGAAGAGATCACCGCTGAAGTTGAAGTGGGGCGCATTTACGAAGGCCCGATCACCAAGATTTTGGACTTTGGCGCCTTGGTCAATGTTTTGCCAGGCAAAGATGGCCTGTTGCACATCAGCCAAATCGCCCACGAGCGCATTGAGAAGGTGACCGATGTGTTGCAAGAAGGGCAAGTTGTTCGCGTCAAGGTGCTTGAGACCGACGAAAAGGGCCGCATCAAGCTTTCGATGAAAGCTTTGATTGAGCGCGAGCAAGCCGCCTCGCAAGAGCAGCAACAGCAACAGTGAGTCGTTGAAATGATGCAAGCCATTGAAATCACGCAACCCGGCGCCCCTGAGGTGCTGCAGCCCACCACTCGCCAGCGTCCAGTGGCTGGCGCCGGTGAGGTCTTGGTTCGCGTGATGGCTAGCGGCGTCAATCGCCCCGACGTTTTGCAGCGAAAGGGCGCTTATCCAGTGCCCCCAGGTGCATCCGATATTCCTGGTCTAGAAATCGCAGGGGTCATTGAGTCGGGCGACCAAGAAGCCATGGCCGCTGCTGGTTTGCAAGTCGGAGACTTGGTCTGTGCTTTGGTGGCTGGTGGCGGCTACGCTCAGTGGTGCGTGGCGCCAGTGGGCCAGTGTTTGCCAGCGCCTCAGGGTTACGACGCTGTGCAAGCGGCTGCCTTACCAGAGACATTTTTCACCGTTTGGAGCAACGTATTTGATCGCGCCCAGCTGAAGCAAGGTGAAACGATTTTGATCCAGGGCGGCTCAAGTGGCATTGGCGTGACCGCCATCCAATTGGCCAAAGCCGCGGGCGCCAGGGTCATCGTGACGGTGGGCTCTGAAGACAAGGCCAAGGCATGCATTGAGCTGGGTGCAGATCATGCGATTCTGTACAAATCGCAAGACTTTGTCGCAGAGGCGTTGCGCATCACCGAGCAACGTGGCGTCGATGTGATTTTGGATATGGTGGCCGGTGACTACGTGGCTCGCGAGGTGAGCTGTCTGGCCGAAGACGGCCGGCTGGTCATCATTGCCGTGCAAGGTGGCGTAGATGCTGAATTCAACGCGGGTCTGGTTTTGCGCAAGCGATTGACCATCACGGGTTCAACATTGCGACCACGTCCTGTGGCGTTCAAAGCCGCCATCGCGCAAGCCTTGCGCGAGCACGTTTGGCCGGCATTGGCGGCCGGACGCGTGCGCCCCATCATTCATCAAACATTCCCTGCCGCACGGGCTGCTGAGGCCCATGCACTGATGGAGAGCAACGCTCACATCGGTAAAATCATGCTCACTTGGGATTGACGGGCAATCATGGCTAAAAAACTCATTGTCGGAAACTGGAAGATGAACGGCAGTCGCGCGTTCAACGCAAGTTTGTTGGCAGATGTTCTGCAGGGTCTCGATGGCCCCATGTCATGCGACATTGCCGTTTGCGTGCCAGCTGTTTATCTGGGGCAAGTGATGCAAATTGCCTCGGGTACGCCGCTGGCATGGGGTGCGCAAGATGTCTCGGTACACGAGCAGGGCGCTTATACCGGTGAAGTCAGTGCAGCCATGTTGAAAGACTTTGACGCTCACTACGTCATTGTTGGGCACTCAGAGCGGCGCCAGTACCATGGTGAGACGGATGCTGCGGTGGCAGCAAAGGCCATGGCAGCGCTCGCTCAAGGCGTGACCCCCATTGTTTGTGTCGGTGAAACGCTTGAACAGCGTGAATCTGGCCGCACAGAAGAAGTTGTCAAACATCAGCTGGCAGCAGTGATTCATGCAGCTGGGCATTGCACCAGCGAGTTGGTGGTGGCCTATGAGCCGGTATGGGCGATTGGCACCGGTCAAACCGCGACCCCAGAGCAGGCCCAGGCAGTCCATGCGGTCTTGCGGGCTCAACTGCGGGCGGCAAGCGATAACGCTGAGCGTGTGCGCATTCTTTACGGCGGCAGCATGAACGCTGCCAACGCCGCGGATCTGCTTCAGCAAGCGGATATCGATGGCGGCCTGATTGGTGGGGCGTCCTTGAAGGCCCCTGATTTTTTAACGATTGTGAACGCTGCAAACTGATCGGTTCGCAGCTATTGTTTTTGGAGTTACTGGCATGGATTTCTTGATCCGTATCCTCATGGCTGTTCAGATTTTGTCTGCGTTGGTCATGATTGGTTTGATTTTGATGCAGCACGGCAAAGGCGCTGATGCTGGTGCGGCGTTTGGTGGCGGCGCGGGTGGGGGCTCATCCGCCAGTTTGTTTGGTGCCACGGGTGGCGCGAACTTCTTGTCACGCACCACGGCTGTGTTGGCTGCGGTGTTTTTAGGCACGACTTTGTTCTTGTCTTACGTCGGTTATCAAAAGCCGGCACCCGCTGCGGGGAGCGTTCTTGAAAACGCCGTGATTCCTGCCGCTCCGGCAACTGGCAAAGACGCCATTCCTAAAGATTAAAGAGACAAAAATGAAGCAGGTACTCTGCGGGGTATCTGTTGCTTGGAGCCCTTGATTTTTCTGCCGTTGTCTTGAAAAAAAGCGACCTCAGCAGGCCAGAAATGGCTTCAAAGCGAGGTAGAATCTCAGGGTTTTTGCGGATACTCTCATTGAGCCTCAGAGGGGTTCGCAAACCGTTCTAAATGCCGACGTGGTGAAATTGGTAGACACGCTATCTTGAGGGGGTAGTGGCGAAAGCTGTGCGAGTTCGAGTCTCGCCGTCGGCACCAACCAAACCCGCCCTGCGATTGCAGAGTGTGGTTGTAGGCACGGCCATGAGTCTAGAGCAGTATCTCCCCGTTATTCTGTTTATCCTTGTTGGTGTTGCCGTAGGCATCGTGCCTCAAGTCATCGGCTATGTTCTGGGCCCCAATCGGCCAGACGACGCCAAAAATTCCCCCTACGAATGTGGTTTCGAAGCGTTTGAAGACGCTCGAATGAAGTTCGACGTCCGCTATTACCTCGTTGCCATACTCTTCATCTTGTTTGATCTAGAGATTGCGTTTTTGTTTCCTTGGGCTGTGGCACTCAAGGATTTGGGCCCCACCGGCTTTTGGGCGGTGGTGATCTTTTTGGGTATTTTGGTTGTCGGCTTTATCTACGAGTGGAAAAAAGGCGCGCTCGATTGGGAGTGATCCGGCGCGCATCCACAGACTGCCAATTCAAACACTGAGGTTGAATCACCATGGGACTTGAAGGTGTAATGGAAAAGGGTTTTGTCACAGCGAGTTACGACTCGGTGGTGAACTGGGCCAAAACGGGCTCTTTGTGGCCCATGACATTCGGACTGGCTTGCTGTGCCGTGGAGATGATGCACGCGGGTGCTGCGCGTTACGACCTCGCGCGTTTTGGCGCAGAGGTGTTTCGCGCCAGTCCACGTCAGTCTGATCTGATGATCGTTGCGGGAACCCTTTGCAACAAGATGGCGCCAGCGCTTCGCAAGGTCTACGACCAAATGAGTGAGCCTCGCTATGTGATCTCTATGGGTTCATGCGCCAATGGCGGCGGTTATTACCACTACAGCTACTCTGTGGTTCGTGGCTGTGACCGCGTGGTGCCGGTCGATGTGTACGTGCCTGGTTGCCCGCCGACGGCTGAGGCCTTGTTGTATGGGTTGATGCAGCTGCAAAGCAAGATACGCCGCACGCAGACCATTGCGCGAGCTTAAGGGTCCCAAATGACTGAATTAGACAAGATGCAACAAGCTGTGAGCTCTGCTTTGGGCGACGCGGTGGTGAGCCTCACCCCAGCTCTGGGTGAGCTCACTTTGGTGGTGCGTGCGGGTGACTATTACA
>CBFIFT010000053.1:12572-12813 GCA_965661935.1 Burkholderiaceae bacterium
TGCCGCGTGGCTCAAGTGAGTGACCTCTGTGGTGTGGACTACAGCGATTACCGAGAGGGCGTTTGGGAGGGGCCGCGCTATGCCGTGGTGCTTCACCTGATGAGCATTGAGTTGAACCAGCGTTTGCGCGTGCGGGTGTTTTGTGAAGATGACGATATGCCCGTGGTCGCCTCTGTGTGCTCGCTGTGGGCTGGCGCCAATTGGTTTGAGCGTGAGGCATTTGACATGTTCGGCATTCTCT
>CBFIFT010000054.1:0-7879 GCA_965661935.1 Burkholderiaceae bacterium
GTTGCGCCCGCACGCTTGGATCATGCTCGGACACTGCGCCGGTTTGCGCAATTCTCAAGCGCTGGGCGACTATGTCTTGGCGCACGCCTATGTGCGTGAGGACCATGTGCTCGACGAAGAGCTGCCTTTGTGGGTACCCATCCCCGCGTTGGCCGAAGTTCAAGTCGCCCTCAGTCAAGCCGTGCGCGACGTCACCCGTTGTTCGGGACCGGCGCTCAAGCAAATTTTGCGCACCGGCACCGTTGCCAGCACCGACAACCGCAACTGGGAATTGTTGCCTTTCACTGGCGAGCGCAGCACGCCAGCAAAGCGCTTTTCTCAGTCGCGAGCGATTGCGCTCGACATGGAGAGCGCCACCATTGCGGCCAACGGCTTTCGCTTTCGCGTTCCATACGGCACGCTGCTGTGCGTGAGCGACAAGCCATTGCATGGCGAGATCAAGCTGCCCGGTATGGCCAACCACTTTTACAAAGAGCGGGTACACCAACACTTGCAAATTGGCATTCGAGCTTTGGAAATTTTGCGTCTCACCGGAGCGGATCTGCACAGCCGCAAGTTGCGCAGCTTCAACGAAGTCGCTTTTCAATGAGCGCCCCCCAAAACATCCGCGGTGCGCTCTACCTCTGCCTAGCCATGGGCGCGTTTGGTGTGCTTGACGCCTGCATCAAGTGGCTCAGCGCCCATTACCCTTCTATGCAGGTGGTCACGCTGCGCGGCCTCTCTAGCCTGCCACTGGCGCTGGTCTGGGTGCTTTGGCGCGGCGCATTAAAGAGTTTGTTTCAGGTGCGCTGGCCCTTGCATCTGCTTCGGGGTGCATTGGGTGTCCTGATGATTTGGTCATTGAGCGAGGGCTTGCGCGGCCTGCCCATGACGCAGGTTTACACCATCTTTTTCAGCGCGCCGCTCATGATGGCCGTGCTCAGTGGACCGATTCTTGGTGAGCCCGCTCGGGCAACCCATTGGATCGCGCTGTTCGTCGGCATGTGCGGGGTGCTCATTGCGATGCAGCCTGGCACCGCTGGTTGGCTGAGCTGGGGCTCCGCCATGGTACTGATAACGGCGCTTTGTTACTCGTGCTCTAACCTCATCAGCCGGTTGCTGTCGCGCACCGACAGCGTCGACAGTTTGGTTTTTTGGATGCTGGTGGCCTTGGTCATTGGCTCTGGCCTTTTTTCAGTGCCGAATTGGCAGCCACTTAGGGCAGCGGATTGGTTGCCCCTGCTGCTCATGGGCACGATGGGCTTGGTCGGCCAGATTGCCATCACACAGGCGTTTAAATTTGGCCAGCCCTCGGCGATTGCGCCGTTTGAATACAGTGCTCTGCTTTGGAGCGTGAGCTTAGATGTGGCCATTTGGGCTCAGTGGCCGGGTGCGGCAACACTGATCGGCGCCGTGGTGATCGTTTTAAGCGGGTTGTGGCTGCTCAAACAAGAGCACAAGCAAGCCCGCTTGGCGGCTGCCACACCAACCCATTGACCGCAGCCCAGGGCGACCGGCTGCGCCATCAAGGGCAAAACGGCGCCACCTGCTCACCCAAAGGATGGGTTGCTGAGGTGGTTATTCCTCCATTTTCGCCATGTTTTGTCCCATGCGAATCGCGGCACCTGGCGTCCACTCTTGGGTAAATCTGACTCCCGCGCTGCCCCAGAGAATGATCACGGTAGAGCCGAGCAAGAAGCGCCCCATTTCGTCTCCTCTGGCCAGGCGCACCTGGCCAGGCGCGTAGTCCCAAACTTTGGGGGCGTCCAGTCGCGGCGGGTTGACCACGCCATGCCAAGTGGTTTGAATGCTTCCCACCACAGTGGCACCAACCAACACCAAACTCATCGGTCCAAAATCGGTGTCAAAGTCACACACCACACGCTCATTGCGAGCAAACAGGCCAGGCACGGCTGCAGCAGTTGATGGGTTGACCGAAAACAACTCGCCCGGCACGTAAGTCATGCGGCGCAACTCGCCCGCACATGGCATGTGAATGCGGTGGTAGTCCTTTGGGCTGAGGTATAGCGTTGCGAAGTAGCCATTCTCGTAAGGCTGTGCGGCCTCTTGAGACCCGCCCAACAGCGCGCTCGCGGTATAGGTGTGACCCTTGGCCTGCAACAGCGTGCCGTTCTCAAGTGGGCCCAATTGACTGATTGCGCCATCGACTGGAGAGACCCAAGTGCTGTTGCCCATGGGCCTTGCACCGACGCGCAAAGGTCGGGTGAAGAACGCATTGAAAGTCTCATACGCCGACGCTTCAGGCTGCGCGGCCTCTGACATGTCGACGCCGTAGCGCCGAATAAACCAGGCAATGGCCTTCGTGGTCCACCACCCACCCTGAAGCGAGGCCAAACGCCCTGCCAGTTGGGTCAGGGCTTTTTTGGGAAGAATGTACTGAATCCATACGGCCATCGCTGTTACTCCTGAAGATTGCATGGATTGTAGAGACCTCGGTGTGGTCAGAAATGGCGGCTCAAGCCACATTTTTCGTGATTTTTGTCACTCGATTATCCAATAGTACTCACTGGTTCCAATATGTACTTTTAATGATTTGCATTTTTATATAAAGTACGCCTAAAGAATTCATTTATATAGGGATAAAATAATGTCTACTAAATTAGAACTCATTTGGATCTCGACACCCGAAGGCGTTCAACGCGTTTGGCGGCCCCAAAGCACACGCCAAAGAGTGGTCAACTGCTGGTTCAGGCTGGTCCAGCGCCTCAGCACCTGGCAAACAAGCGCAACAAGTTGATGTTCGGTCCCCGATAAACCACCTACAAAGCTAGTATTTACCCTAGGTTTATCGGGGACTTAGCACTCTCTATAACAGAGTGCTAATATTGAGACATGAACTTGACAGGAGAGGCATCCACATGACAGCACTCACCCTATCCACCCCAAAAGAATTAGCAAGCGCAAGCTGGGGCCTGCTGCCCCCGCTGGGCGACCTTGAAGCCTACATTTCCGCAGTGCAGCGCATGCCCATGCTCAGCAGCGAAGAAGAGCTGAAACTGGCGCGCGAGCTGCGCGAAACAGGCGATCTAGAAGCTGCCGGCCGCTTGGTGATGTCTCATCTCAGGCTGGTGGTGTCCGTATCGCGGCAATATTTGGGTTACGGCTTACAGCACGGAGATTTGATTCAAGAAGGCAACGTCGGCCTGATGAAGGCCGTTCGCCGCTTTGACCCAGACCACGGTGTGCGTCTCGTGAGCTATGCATTGCACTGGATCAAAGCTGAGATTCACGAGTACATCTTGCGCAACTGGCGCATGGTCAAAGTTGCCACCACCAAAGCGCAGCGCAAGCTCTTCTTTAACTTGCGGTCACTCAAACACGGCTTCCAAGCGGAAGATCAAGGTGCAGAGCGCGCCACACTCAACAGCAACGAGGTGGAGGAAATCGCCCAAGCACTCAACGTCAAGGTTGAAGATGTGCGCGAGATGGAGACCCGCATGATGGGTGGGGACGTCGTCCTCGACCCTGTGGCGCTCGATGATGAAGGCGAATCCTACGGGCCCATTGCCTATCTGGCTGACCCCAACATTGAGCCCACCGAAATGATCGAGGCTCAGCAACGAGAGGCTCTTGCCAGCGATGGCATTGCGCAGGCCTTGGCGCAACTGGATGAGCGCTCGCGACACATCGTCTCTGAGCGTTGGCTCAACGTCAACGACGATGGCTCTGGCGGCAAGACACTGCACGAACTGGCTGCCATCTATGGCGTGAGCGCTGAACGTGTGCGTCAAATTGAAGCTGCTGCCATGAAAAAAATGAAGCAATCGCTCGAATTGGCTTAACGCCAGAGACCTTAACGCCAATAAAAAGCCGCGACTCACGCGGCTTTTTTGACGCCTAGGGTGTGGGCAAACCCAACAGCCTGGCGCTCTGATTCACGTGCCCACCGTCGCCAACAGTGGGTGCATCAGCGCCACACCCAGTTGCGCTCTTGAGTGGACTCAAACAAACCTTGGATAACGGTCGCACCTAGCTGTTTCGCCACGCGTTCTTGAAAACTCTCTTGGCGGGTGTAGTCAACCAAATCTTCAGCCAAGACAAGCTCTCGGGCCACATAGCGCAAAGAACCCAAACCGTCGGCCAATCCCAATTCAACGGCTTTCTCCCCTGTCCAAATCAGGCCGCTGAATAACTCAGGGACATCGCCCAAACGCGCTCCCCGACCCTGCTTGACCGCGGAGATGAACTGTTGGTGGATGCTTTTCAGCAGTTCATCGGCGTGTTGCCTTTGCGCCTCGGTTTGGGGGCTAAAAGGGTCCATGAAACCCTTGTTTTCACCGGCCGTGATCAGCCGCCGCTCGATCCCTAATTTGTCCATCAAGCCCGTGAACCCAAAGCCATTCATGAGCACACCAATGCTGCCCACCACACTGGCCTTGTCGACATAAATTTCATCCGCTGCCGCTGCAATGTAATAGGCCGCCGAGGCACACATTTCTTCGACAACCGCATAGACCGGTTTTTGATGAATGGCCTTGAGTCTGACGATTTCATCGTAGACCATGCCCGCGTGCACCGGACTACCGCCAGGACTGTTAAAGAGTAAAACCACCGCCTGCGCCTGTGGTGCTTCAAACGCCTCTTGTAGAGAGTCAATCACGTTCTCGGCAGAGCTTGGCGACCCAGCCGCAATGGTTCCGTCAATTGAAATGACCGCGGTGTGCTTACCGCTCATCACCGCACTGGGCTGGCTGTCTTCTACGGCTTTCCAAGTCAAAGCGATCATCCCGACCAGCACCAGCATCCAGACCATGGCCTTGAACCAACGCCAACGCCTGGCAGATCGACGATCTTGTTGGTGCTCGGCCAAAAGCGTTTGCAGAGCTTCTCGCTCCCACCCGTGCCCAGCGTCTGAGCGGTCTTCTTCAACTTGCATAAGTGTCCCTAAAATTGAACGGGCTCAAGGTTGTGAGCCGTTTGCCAGTACACCACCGAATCACGCTCTGTGCAGCCGATCGCGATCAATTGTTTGCCTACGCAGGGGCCCGAGATGCACCTTCCTGACAATGGCTCAAACAACGCACCGTGCGTTGAACACATCAGCAGCTCTTTGGGCGCATCAAAAAAATGGCCAGGGCGCCAATCCATCTCCATGGCCACATGCGGGCAGCGGTTTAAATATGCGGCCACTTGGCCTTCGAACCGAATCGCGAAACCCAGCATGGTCTGACCTGCGAATCTCACATCGAAAATGACCGCCTGGCCCCCGTTAACCAAATCTGAGCTGGGGCAAAGCGGCTGCCATGTTTGGTCTAACCCTGTATCCATCGCAGGCCTCACGCGTTGTCCAGCAACCAAGCCTGTAACTCTTGTACCGACCCAACCACCGCCAGCGATTGCTCTGCGACCAAAAGCGACCGGTCATGGGCGCCATAGGTCACGCCAAGTGCAGCACACCCAGCATTGCTGGCCATGCGCAGGTCATGGCTGGTGTCACCAATCATGAGTGTGCGAGAGGGCTGGACATCGAACTCTTCCATTAGTTCGTGCAGCATCAACGGATCCGGTTTGCCACGCGTTTCATCCGCTGTGCGCGACCCGTGGAATTTTCCTTTGAGCTCGACAGCTTGCAAAGCCTCATTGAGACCAGCGCGCGATTTTCCAGTCGCTACGGCCAATTGGTGGCCGTTTTGGTGAAGCGCATCCAGCAAATTCAAAATGCCGTCAAACAACTGGACCTTGAACATTTCACGCCCAAAGTGATGGCGGTACCGTTCGCCCAACTCGGGGTACTGGCTTTCATTGAGTTGCGGGGCGACGTGCATCAGGGCGTGCTTCAGCCCCAAACCAATCACATAAGAAGCGCGCTCTTGGGTCGGCCTCTCGCCCGTCACGTCAAACACCGCCGCTTGGATGGACCGAGTGATGGCAGCCGTGGAGTCCCATAGGGTCCCATCCCAGTCAAATGCGATCAAATCAAATTGCTTGGCCATGCGGCTTGCCCCTTTGTCAAGTTGTTGACAACCTACTCAAAGGGCATTGTGACTCAAACGATAGAGCCCCCAACGCGGCATGGTCACTATTCGACTGAGGCAACCAGATTCAGCCCACCTTCGACAATTCGCCGCGCATCGCGGTGATGACATCTCGGTAGCTGGGCTGGCCAAAAATAGCGCTCCCTGCGACAAATGTATCTGCGCCAGCGCTCGCCACTTTTGCGATGTTGTCAACTTTGATGCCACCGTCGACCTCAAGGCGAATGTCTTTGCCACAGGCGTCAATGCGCTTTCGAGCAGCTTCAATTTTGCGCAAAGATGAGTCAATGAAACTTTGACCACCGAAACCTGGGTTGACGCTCATGATCAAAATCAAGTCGATGTCATCGATCACCCAGTCCAGTGCGTCCAGTGGTTCAGCAGGATTGAAAGTCAGCCCCACTTGGCAACCCATGGCCTTGATGGCTTGAATCGAACGATGCACGTGCGCGCTGGCATCTGGGTGAAAGCTGATCAAATCAGCGCCCGCTTTTGCAAAAGCCTCGGCCAACGCATCCACAGGCTGCACCATGAGGTGAACATCAATGGGCACTGCCGCGCCGCTTGGCGTCACAGCGTGAGGTTTCAGAGCTTGGCAAACCATGGGGCCGAAAGTCAAATTGGGCACGTAGTGGTTGTCCATCACGTCGAAGTGGATCCAATCGGCACCATCCGCAATCACTTGGCGAACCTCTTGGCCCAAAGTGGCAAAGTCTGCCGACAAAATAGATGGAGCGATGCGAAATGTGGGCGTATTCATGTGGGTATCAAGAGTGGTTGAGGCCAAGCAAATGACCGAGGAAATCTTGATTATGCGACAGCACCAACGGGGGTGACAAATGTCGGCTCGTGCCGCTTATCATGTGGGCACCTGCCACCATTTGACTGCTTCACTCATGAATGAGTTTGACGCCATCCGTGCGTTTTTCGACTGGCCTACGCCCACGACACACCTGGGTGTGGGAGATGACGCTGCTTTGTGTCTGCCGGCCGCTGGTCAAGCGTGGGCGGTATCGACAGACATGTTGGTGGAAGGCAGACATTTTTTTGCAGGAGCCGACGCTCGCGCGCTCGGCCACAAAGCCTTGGCCGTCAACCTCAGCGACATGGCCGCCATGGGGGCAAGGCCCAGACATTTCACATTGTCGCTGGCGCTACCCAGCATCGACATCGATTGGCTGCAAGCGTTCTCAGGCGGCATGCGAACGTTGGCCGATACCCATGGCTGTGAACTGATCGGTGGTGACACCACGCGCGGTCCACTCAATATCTGCATCACCGTCATGGGGCAAGTCCCAGAAACTTTGGCGCTGAGGCGCGACACAGCCCAAGTTGGTGATGACCTCTATGTCAGTGGCCGCTTGGGTGGTGCGCGTTTGGGTTTGTGGCATCGCCAGGGGCGATTGCCTGACGGCCTGCCCGCGGATGCCATACAGCAGGGACTCACGGCCATGGACCTCCCCACCCCGCGTGTTGATTTAGGCCTGGCTCTGCGAGGCATCGCGAGTGCCGCGATGGACTTGAGTGATGGTTTAAGCGGCGATGTGAGCCACCTCGCCAAAGCAAGCCACTGCCACGCGGAAATCTGGTTGCCTCAACTGCCCGTTGCACCCGCTGTTTTGGCTTGTATGGGCGACCAAAGCCACCCGTTCGCCGCCAGTGGTGGCGATGACTACGAGTTGCTTTTTTGCGCCCATCCACAACACCGCAGCGCTTTGCAAGCCCTCGCAGTGCAGCTTGGCGTGCCCCTCACACGCATCGGTCACATGAAGGCCCCTGGAACCTTAAGTGAGGGGGTCGCGACGTTTTTGGATGCACACGGGGAGCCCTGCGATACCGTAGAGCCAGGGTTTGACCATTTTTCACACCACCTTTAGGCCCAAGTTTCAGAAAGCCTAGACAAG
>CBFIFT010000054.1:7889-9663 GCA_965661935.1 Burkholderiaceae bacterium
TTCCAAGACATCCAGAGTCAGACATGCGACCCAACCATCGATTTCTAATGGCACACCCGGCACACATGATTGCCTTGGGCTTTGGCTCGGGGCTTAGTCCCAAAGCCCCCGGAACGGTAGGCACCTTGTGGGCATGGCTGACCTTTGTGTTGCTGGACCACGGTGCAACAGACACCCATTGGTTTTTTTTGTTGGTCAGCGGTACGCTATTGGGGTGGTGGGCCTCCAAGCTCACATCCGAGCACCTTGGGGTAGCAGACTCAGGCCATATCGTGGTGGATGAGATCCGGGCTTTTTGGTTGGTTTTGTGGGTGCTTGGCCCTGCCACTTGGGTAGAGCAAGCCGTGGCATTTGGTCTTTTTCGATTTTTTGACGCCGTGAAGTGGGGGCCCACAGCCTGGGCTGATCGCCACTTCAAGGGATTCGGATGGCGCGGCGCTTGGGGCGTGATGTTCGACGATTTTGTGGCCGCAGGGATGACCCTGCTGGCATTGGCGGCGATACATAGGGTGACAGGATGAATCAATTCTCTGAGTACGTCGAACAGTTGGCGGCGCAACTCTTGGCCAAAAAGTGGAGACTCGCCACTGCCGAAAGCTGCACCGGTGGCCTGATCTCTGCTGCCTGCACCGATTTAGCAGGATCTTCAGATTGGTTTGAATGCGGCTTTGTAACCTATTCCAACCTCGCCAAGCAGCAACACTTGGGAGTTGAGGCCGACACACTGAGGCAGCATGGCGCCGTCAGTCTAGCAGTCGCAGAGGCCATGGCTCGGGGCGCACGCGCTCGCTCGAACGCAGACGTCTCTGTCGCGGTCACTGGCATCGCTGGACCGGGCGGTGGCAGTCCAGACAAGCCTGTAGGCACTGTGTGCTTGGCTTGGTGCACTGCGGAGGCCGTGGAGTCGACGCGCGTGCTGTTTCAAGGTGGGAGAGCGGATGTGCGAAACGCAACCGCCATCGCCGCATTAGAAGGCTTGCTGCAGCGCATTTGAACGCCCTGGCGGGCGCGCCTAGAGCCGGCGATTGTTAATCCGCCACGCCGTTGGCCATCGCCACGCGCTGCCGCTCGAGAAATTCTTGGTAGGTATCAATGCCCCGCAACTGCAGAATGGTGTTGCGCACTGCCGCCTCAACCAAGACAGCAATGTTGCGACCGGCAACCACTTGAATCACAGCCATGCGCACCGGAACGCCGATCACTTCTTTGTAAAGCGCCTCATGGGGCATGCGCTCATAGTCTCGCTCGAGGGTTTCCTTGCGCACCAGGTGCACAATCAGTTTCAGTCGCATTTTGCGCCGCACGGCTGTTTCACCAAAGATGGCTTTGATGTCTAGCAAACCGATACCTCGGACTTCGAGCAAATTGCGCAGCAAATCAGGACAGCGCCCTTCAATGGTGGTCTGATTGATGCGAAAAAAGTCCACTGCGTCGTCTGCCACCAGTCCGTGACCACGAGAAATCAACTCCAGACCAAGCTCGCTCTTGCCCAAGCCCGACTCACCCGTGATCAAAACGCCCAGCCCTAGGATGTCCATGAAGACGCCGTGCAAAGTGTCACGCTCAGCGAAGTGTTTGGACAGATAAGCTCGCAAGACATCGACCACAAAAGCGGCCGACTCATCTGTCGAAAACAGCGGAAGGTTTGCGCGAGCGCACATCGACAGCAATTGCTGTGGTGCCACTTGGCCATCCGCAAGCACCAATGCGGGCGGCTCGAGGGTGACGATGCGAGAAACCCGTCTGGCGCAGTCCTCTTCGGTTCCTCGCGAAA
>CBFIFT010000054.1:9673-12445 GCA_965661935.1 Burkholderiaceae bacterium
AAGATAGGCCACCTCACGCTCGCCCAACACTTGTATGCGGTAGGGGTGGATGTAGTTCAAGTGACCCACCAAATCGGCACCTGAGCGGGCCGCTCGAATGGCCATTTGGTCAAAATCTCGCTCAGAGGCCGATAGCCCCTCTAGCCAGTGCCACTTCAGTCGCGTGCGGTTGTGTTCAAACAGCACATCCGCACTGATGGCGGTGGGTCTCATGCGGCTGCCGTGTGGGCAGATTGCCAGTTGGCAATCAATTGATGCAAGGTTTCTCGGTCAGCGGCGACCTTCATTTGCTCTCGCAATTCGGCATCACTCAAGATCTCCGCAATTTCAGAGAGTATTTCCAAGTGTTTCTGTGTGGCTGCTTCTGGGACCAAAAGGCAAATCATCAACACCACAGGCTTTTCATCTGGTGCGTCGAATGGGATGGGGGCTTGCAATTGAAAAACGGCAGCCATAGGCTGCTTGAGGCCCTTGATCCGGCCATGCGGAATAGCAACCCCATAGCCAAGCCCTGTCGAGCCCAGCCGCTCACGGGCGAACAAACTATCTGTCAACAGTGAGCGACTCAGGCCATGCTCGGCTTCAAACAACAGGCCCACCTCTTCAAAGGCACGCTTCTTACTGGTGGTTTCCACACCAACCAACACTTGCTCAAGTGGCAATATGGCTGAAAGACGGTTCATGGTTGTCCTCTATCGGGTCCCAGATGCGACCACAATGACCAGATTGAATACAAAGAAGACAAAGCCACCGAAATGGGTGGCTTTGCTGAAGTGATGCGAATTTTGACCTCAAATGACAGGGTCTGCAACCCGCAGTGGTCATCATCCTACATCAGGTATTTGGCACCGATGTGCTGGTGGTCTTGTGTCTTGTCTTTGTACTTGAGGACTTGGCGGTCCAGTTTGTCTGCCAAGTCATCGACAGCAGCATACAAATCAGCGTGCGCACTCTCGGCGAAAAGGTCTCGACCCTTGACGTGGATGTTGCATTCGGCCTTCTGGCGCAAGTCTTTCTCTTTGAGGTTATCCACGGTCAACAGCACCTTGATGTCAACCACTTGGTCAAAGTGCCGCGATATTCGGTCTAACTTTTGGGTGACATAGTTGCGCAGGGCTGGGGTGACTTCCAAATGGTGTCCGCTGATTGTCAAGTTCATATGCAACCTCCTTGAACTGGGTAGCGACAGAATCGACCGCCGGTTCTGTCGAATCCATCATGCAACGCTTTACCACTTTGATCAAGGCGTGCGCCTATGCCCCGCCAGAGCAGTCATATTTTGTGTGGGGGTGGCGCAGATGGCAGGTTGTGGTGCATGATGATGCGGTTGACCAGCCACAGCGAGGCCAGCAAAGCCAACACGCTGAGCCAACCATTCAAGCCAAAGCCCACCACTTGGTCTTGGGCATTGCGAGAGATCAACAAGCCCCCCAAAAAAGCAGCCAATCCCATGGCCAACGACTGCACTGCAGAGTTCAGCGCCATGAATGTACCCCGCCGGCTGGGGTGCGCGGTGGCGGTGAGCATGGCCATCAGCGGAATCATCCGACCACTCAATACCACAAACAACACAGCGTTGACGGGCACTGCTACCCAGAGGCTTACAGCGGGCATATGCGTCAGCACCAAAAGCGGCGCGATCGTCATCAACGCCAACGCCTGATAAACCTTGGGCTTGCCATAGCGGTCAGCTAGCGTACCGATCCAGCGTGCGGTGATCAAAGTGCAAACCCCGCCTGCCAAGTACAGGTATGGAATTTCTTCTGGCGTGAGGCCGACATTGAAGCGCATGTAAATGGTGATGTAGGGGATCACCATAAACCCACCAAAAATGTTCACAGCACTCAACAAGTACGCCCACAAGTGGTTTCTGTGGCTTGCCGTTTCGTAGATTTCGCGCCAAATCGTTCCACGCCCAGATGCCCCAAGGTGGGCATTGATTGAAGGCAAACTCAACAAGGCAATCACCCAGAGCAGCGTGCACATCAGGGCCAGCATCAAAAACGGCGCATGCCACCCCCACTGCGCTGCCAAAGCCAGCCCCAAAGGCACACCTGCAACCGTGGCCACTGAAAAAGACGCCATCACCAGGCCCATCGCTGCGCCCCTGCGCTCAATCGGTATCACGTCACCCACGATGGTGTGGGTCAAGGCCGTCAACACGCCTCCGAACACACCGGCAGCCACGCGCGCGCCCATCAGCCACACGTAGCTTGGTGCGAATGCGCAAGCCAGCGTCGCAAGGGTAAACAACGCGTACAGGCCCAACAGCAAATGCTTTCTGTCCAGCCGATCTAAGTAAGCAGAAGCCAACAAACCAGAGATACCCGCCGAGACGGTGTAGGCCGATACCAAAAGTCCAAACTGTGCATCCGATATCTGAAACAATGCCGTCAACTGTGGCCCCAACGGCATCAGCACCATGAAATCCAAGATGTGACTGAATTGGACGCCGGCCAGCGTCAGCAGCACCCACCGCTCTTGGGTCGGGGAAAGAGAGAGGGTGGTCGATGTGGTCAAGTGAGGCTCCAGAAGTCTTGGCAATGTAACTCAACCCGATACAAAGTGGCTGCGTGAGTGGGAACAATGCGACCAACAATGCGATAATCGCACCCGTCTTCATTTTTGGAGTTCCTCCATGGAAAGCAGCCCTAGTCGCGCGCTTTCAGTGTCGATGGAGTCTGCGCAGCCGATTTAATCTCAGTGTGGTTGTGGTGGGTTATGGTGTCTACATTGAAAGCGCCTGAATTCGTTTGACGTGCGCGCAAGCCT
>CBFIFT010000055.1:0-12439 GCA_965661935.1 Burkholderiaceae bacterium
TTCTTTGCTGGCGCTGCCTTCTTTGCTGGCGCTGCCTTCTTTGCTGGCGCTGCCTTCTTTGCTGGCGCTGCCTTCTTTGCTGGCGCTGCCTTCTTCGCCGGAGCGGCTTTCTTCACAGCCGATGCTTTCTTAGCGGTTGTGGCTTGGGTTTGGTTGCTAGAACCGCGGGTTTTGGATGTAGCGCTCACGGCTTGTCTCCTCCGGTTTGGGCTGTCGCCCTTTGAATCAGGCGTTGTTATACCCTGTTTCTGTGCCTTAGTTTTGTCATTTCTAGAAGAATTGCCTGACTCGCTTTCTGGGCGACTGGCAAACCCCATCGATTTCAGTATGGTGCGTAGCAGCAAGCTCAGGGCCCTTTCAGGCGTTGTGCGGCTGGTGCTGGCTTGTCCCTCAAGCCCGCCGAGCCGGCGTGGTGTGGTTTCAATGGCACTGCGATAGCCCTTGCTCAAGGATGTCTTGGGGCAAGTCGATGCCAATGAAGACCATCCGGCTGACGCGTGCCTCGGTGGGGCCCCATTCGGGCCCTAAATCGCTGCCCATCAGTTGGTGTACGCCCTGAAAAATCACTTTGCGCTCGGTGCCCATCATGTGCAGCACGCCTTTGTAGCGCAACATCCGTGGTCCATATATCTGCACAACGGTGCCCAAAAACTCTTCTAGCTTGGCCGGGTTGAATGGCTTGTCTGCGCGATAAACAAAACTTTTGACATCATCATCGTGGTGATGGTGGTGCCCGTGGTTGTGGTCGTGTTGGTGTGAGGGGTGGTCGCAATGCTCACCGTCGTGGTGGTGGTGCTCGTCCTCAGCTAAAAACTCGGGGTCAATGTCTAGCTTGGCGTTCAGGTTGAAGCCGCGTAGATCGAGCACCTCGCTGATCGCCACTTCACCAAAGTGCACACAGCGCTGAGCGGCCCGAGGGTTCATGTGCTTGAGTCTGTGCTGCAGGCTGTCGAGCTCTGCGGCATCAATCAGGTCAGACTTGCTGATAAAAATCTGATCTGCAAAACCCACCTGACGCCGCGCCTCTTGGCGCTCGTTGAGCTGTGTGCTGGCGTGCTTGGCGTCAACGACCGTGATGATGGCGTCGAGCAAATACTGCTCAGCTACGTCGTCATCCATGAAAAAGGTTTGTGCCACTGGCCCTGGGTCAGCCACGCCAGTGGTTTCAATGATGACGCGGTCAAAGTCCAGCTCGCCCTTGCGACGGCGCTCTGCCAAATCTGACAAGGTGCTGCGCAAATCGTCGCGAATGGTGCAGCACACGCAGCCATTGCTCATCTGAATGATGGCCTCTTCGGTGTCCCGCACCAAGATGTCGTTGTCAATGTTTTCTTCGCCAAACTCATTCTCAATGACAGCGATCTTGTACCCATGCGCCTCAGACAACACACGCTTGAGAAGGGTGGTCTTGCCGGCGCCTAGAAAGCCAGTCAGGATGGTTGCAGAAATCAATGCCATGGTGGGTCGCTCTTTGAGGTTGTGGGTGCACTCAGACCGCGTGCGCTTTCCGAATCGATCAACGCAACGGGACCGAAGCCAGTAAAGGCAGCGAGGCCGCGCAGTTTATCAGTCTTGAGAATCACCGGTCTCTCGGGGTGATTGGGCCTCTGGCATCAGGCTGCGCATCAACACCAAGCCCTTGAGGTATTCGCCCTCGGGGAAAGCGGTGGTCATGGGGTGATCGGGTGCGCCGCCCAGCCGTTCTAATATGTGTGCCTCAACCCCTGCGTCGTTGGCCGCGGAGGCCACAATCTTGTGAAACAACTCGACCCCAATGCCACCTGAGCAAGAGTAGGTGAACAACACGCCACCGGGGCTGAGCAGCTTGAAGGCCAAGCGGTTGATGTCTTTGTATGCCCGCGATGCGCGCTCTGCGTGAGCCGCAGTCGGGGCGAATTTGGGCGGGTCTAAGACGATGCCATCAAAGCGGCGCCCCTCTTTGATGAACTGCCGCAGGCTGGCGTTCACGTCCGCCACTTGGCAATCAATTTGGGCCAGTTCGGTCAGTCCGTTCAACGCCAAGTTGGCCTCGGCGCGGGCAATGGCGGGGGCACTCGAGTCCAGCGAGGTGATGCGCGTCTCGGGTGACAAAGCGCCGCTGGCTCGCATACCCGCCAGCGCCGCCACCGTGAAGCCGCCGGTATAGCAGTAGCAATTGAGCATGTCGCGCAACTTGAGGCGGCTGGCGGCATCGGCAAATTTTTGACGGCTATCGCGTTGGTCCAGATAAAAGCCGGTTTTGTGACCCTCTTCGACATCCAGCGACAACTGCCAGTCGTGCTCTTGGATGACGCAGCTGGTGTCGCCCGAGCCTCGCAGCCAAGCCTTCACCGGCTCTAGGCCTTCTAGCTTGCGCACGCCAGAGTCAGAGCGCTCATAAATGCGGTCCAAGCCTGTGATCTGCAGCAACAAATCGGCAATGGTGTTCTTCCACTTGTCTGCTCCGGCAGACAAAAACTGCGCCACCAAGACTTGGTCGTAGCGGTCCACGATCAGCCCTGGCAAGCCATCTGACTCGCCATGCACCAAGCGCAGCCCGTTGCTGTTGACGCTCAAGCGTTCGCGGGTATCGATGGCGGCCCGCAAGCGGCGCTCAAAAAAGGCGCTGTCAATGCGCTCCGTCTGGTCAAAAGACCACACCCGCACCCGAATCTTTGAGGTGGGTGAGTACGCGCCGCTGGCTAGCCACTGTCCTTGGTCGCTTTCAATCCAGACGGTTTCGCCGGGGTCGGCCTTGCCCTTGGCAATGGCGGCGTCATAAACCCAAGGGTGCCGGCGCAAAAGCGAGCGCTCTTTTCCGGGCTTGAGGCGGATGGTTTTCATGGGGCTTCTCTTGGTGGGCGGCAGGGCAGGCTTGTGGTGGGGCAGGGGTCAAAAAAAACCGCCTCAGGTTGCCCTGGGCGGTTTTCGATTCGCTGACAGCGCACCCGGTTCAAACGGCGCCAAGCCAGTGGCTTGACGTCGGCAGCACCCGTGGGCACCGCCGAATCGTTTGCCGCAGATTAAGCGGCGGTTGCCAGGGCTTTGACCTTGGCGCTCAGGCGGCTCTTATCGCGAGCAGCCTTGTTTTTGTGGAAAACGCCCTTGTCAGAAACGCTGTCGACGATGCTTTGTGCCTTGGCAAACAAAGCGGTGGCTTTGTCTTTGTCGCCAGCAGCCACAGCTTTTTCGACGTTTTTGACGGCGGTGCGGTACTTAGAGCGCAACGAGGTATGAGCCGCGTTGAGTTTGATGTTTTGACGTGCGCGCTTGCGGCCAGAGGCCAGACGCGGGTTTTTGACGACTTTTTTGGTTGCCATGATTGAGTTCCTTCAGGTTTGAGGATGATGTCAGCGAACCGAGCATTATAGCTTGCGTTGACAGCCCCATCCAGCCCAAAGCGTCGCACCAAAGGTACACTGCGCGCTGTGAACTTGTTCAAATCCGCCTCTTTGGTTTCTGTCTGGACACTGGCTTCTCGCATTCTGGGGCTGGTGCGTGAACTCATGGTGGCGGCCATATTTGGCGCTTCTGCGACCACCGACGCCTTCAACGTGGCGTTCCGCATTCCCAATTTGTTGCGGCGCCTGTTCGCTGAGGGCGCGTTCAGCCAAGCCTTTGTTCCCGTTTTGGCGGCCACCCGAGCCGAGCACGGCGAAGCGGCGACCCGCGAACTCGTCGACCGCATCGCCACGGTGCTGGTGCTGGTGCTGATCGCCACCAGCGCCATCGGTGTCTTGGCGGCGCCGGTTTTGGTCTGGGTATTGGCCAGCGGCTTACAGCAGACCCCCGACGGGTTTGACCATGCCGTGGGCCTGACGCGCATCATGTTTCCCTACATCGCGTTCATGTCATTGGTGGCCATGGCGGCTGGCGTGCTCAATACCTGGAAGCGTTTTGCAGTGCCAGCTGCCACCCCCGTGCTGCTCAACGTGGCCATGATCGCGGGCGCTTGGTGGGGCGCGCCGGCGCTTGCGCAGCGCGGCATCGAGCCCATCTACGCGTTGGCAGTTGGCGTGATGGTCGGCGGCGTGTTGCAGCTGGGTGTGCAGGGCTGGGCTTTGCAGCGCATTGGCATGTGGCCCCGGGTTTCTGGCTCTTGGCAAGGTCTGCGAGAGTCTTGGCGCCACGCCGGGGTGCGGCGTGTGATGACCCTCATGGCGCCCGCGCTGCTGGGCGTGGGGGTGGCGCAGTTGTCCATGCTCATCAACACACAAATTGCCTCGCACTTGGCGACAGGCAGTGTCAGTTGGCTGGCCTACGCCGATCGCTTGATGGAGTTTCCAACCGCCTTGCTGGGCGTCGCCCTTGGGGTGGTGCTGACACCGCAGTTGTCTGCCGCCAAAGCGCGCGGCGAGTCAGATGCATACAGCGGCTTGATCGACTGGGGCTTGCGTTGGGTGTTGGTCTTTGCGGTGCCCAGCGCGGTGGCGTTGTGGGTCTTTACCGAGCCGCTGGTCACGGTGCTTTATCACTACGGCGCCTTCAAGGCCAGCGATGTGACGCAAACCGCATTGGCGCTGCGTGGCTACAGTGCTGGCCTGCTGGGGTTGGTGGCCATCAAGGTGTTGGCGCCGGGTTTCTATGCCCAGCAAAACATGAAGACCCCCGTCAAGATCGCCGTGGTCGTCTTGATCTGCACTCAGCTCTTGAATCTGGTGTTTGTACCGCTGTTTGCCCATGCCGGCTTGGCGCTGTCCATTGGTGTGGGGGCATTGATCAACGCCACTTGGTTGCTCATCAGCCTGCGCCGCACCGGCGCTTATCAGCCGCTGGCTGGCTGGTGGACCCTGATGCTTCAAGTGGCCGTGGGCGTGGCGGTCATGGGCGCTGGCTTGTGGTGGGCCAATGGCCATTGGGATTGGCTTGCAGACCAAGCCCGCCCCCTGGTGCGGGCGCTGCGATTGTTGGGCATCACGGGCTTGGCGGTGGTGGGCTACATCGCACTGTTGGCGCTGTTGCGCGTGCCACTCAAGTCCATGCTCAAGCGCGCGGCTTGAGGCCTTTGATCACCCAAGGCCGCGATTCAATCCAACAAGTTCAGCTCTTGGATGCGCTCCACGTGGGCCTGCATCGAGCGCTTGGCCACCGGCCACAGCGCCTTGGGCGTATCTGCGTAGGCATGCGCCACCCAGTCATCGGCGTCGCCATTGGGGTGAGCGCGCATGGCCGCCAACACCTTGGCCTCGCGCGCCAAGCGGTGTTGCTTCAGGTGAGCAATGACCGCTGGCGCTTGGCCCAGCACGTAACCGTGCGCTGGCAAGATAAAAGACACCCCGTGTGCGTCGCACTCGCGGGCCAGCAGATCTAGCGACAGCAGGTAAGTCTGCATGTTGCCATCGGGTGGGTTGATCACGGTGGTGCTGCCGTTCAAGATGTGGTCGCCCGAAAACAGCACCGCGTCTTCTTCGAGCAGCAAACACACATGGTTGGCAGCGTGGCCGGGGGTGAACAAGCACCGCAGTGTGTGCGTGACGGTCTCGCCCTCTGCGTCGCGACCGCTGAGTTGCAAGCGTTGCCCCTGCTCAACGGGGTCGCTGGGGTTGAACAAACTGTTGGGTGCGGCGTGCGGGCCGCTGGGTAAACCATACAAGGCCACGTGCTGGCCTTGGGCGATGAGCCGCTGCTGCAGGGCAATGGCGCCGGGCGAATGGTCAGGGTGAGAGTGCGTGCAGACCAGCCAGCGAATGTCGCCTTGAGTCATCGCCAAAATGCGAGCCAAGTGCGCCTCGTCGTCGGGCCCGGCGTCGATCACCGCATAGCCCGTCGCGGGCTCACCCAATACATAGGTGTTGGTGCCTGGGCCAGTCATCATGCCCGCGTTGGGCGCGGTCAGCCGTTGGATGTGCCGCCGCAGCGCCACGGGTTGTTCATGCTGCCACGTCAAGTCATGAAACAAAGCACCGTCTGGAGCCACAAAAGCCAACTCGCCAAACGCCGTGTCGTGCTCCATAAAGCGCTCTTCGCGCCCATTGAGCACGCCGCCCCGTGGACACGACGTGAACGCCGGCTTCTCGCTCTGGCAAGCCGCCAAGGCATCGGCTACCGTGGCATAACGGGTCATGAGTTCGAGCGTGCGAATGGTCGGAAAAATCATAAAAAATCGACCCGCCCGATGCGCCTCGAGCGCCTCGCTGGGCGTTACCCAATTGGGCTCAAACTGCTCGGCCTCGTCGGCCACAGGGTTTTGGTTCGGTGGCATCGGCGCTGCCAAAAACGGCACATCAAAGCGCTTGGGTATGTCGCGATCGGTGATCCAATGCGCCAGCGTGTACACCTGATCTGCGGCTGGCACCAAGCCATGCGCCTCGCATTGCTCAAAAAACGCCGCGCTGCGATCCAAGGCATCGATGTCCGCTTGTTGGGCCCAAGCACCGTCTGCGCGGTAAGCCAGCAACACACCCAGTTCTTCAAAGCTCTCGCGAATAGCGGCCATGGCCGCCGCGCGGTGAGCCCCTGTCTGGGTGGGCCTAAACGCGCCCTGAGCCGTGCCGTCGTTGGCGTCAATGCCGCCACCCGGAAAAACATAGGCGCCGGGTGCAAAGCTGGCTTTTTCTGAGCGCCGAGTCATCAGGACTTGCAAGCCCTGCGCGCTGTCACGCAACAACAACACAGTGGCGGCGGGGCGTGGCTCGACGGGGGTGCGCTGCTCGCGCAAGAGGTATTGAGGACGTGTCATGCAAACCATTTTGCCGTTTCTTGCAAGCCAAGGTTGTCACCCACAGTGGTGACGCGCCAAGGTGCGACGCCGTCGCCTCGGGCGTGGTGCGTTGGGGCTGAGCCGCTCGATTGAGGGGATAATTGTGCGATGCAAATTCAATTCACCAAAATGCACGGCGCGGGCAACGACTTTGTGGTGCTCAACGAAACCGAGGGCGTGCTGGGACTCAACAAAGCCCAGTACCGGTGGCTCGCAGACCGCCACTTTGGCGTCGGTGCTGACCAGATTTTGTCGGTGCGCGCAGCGACCCTGCCTGGGGTGGATTTCGCTTACGTCATCCACAACGCCGACGGCGGTGAAGTCGAGCACTGCGGCAACGGCGCCCGCTGCTTTGTGCGCTACGTGCACGAAAAAGGCCTGTCTGACGCCCCGTCCATCAAAGTGCAAGTGCAGCACGGCGTCATCGAGCTGCACCAAGACCCCGATGGCCGCGTGCGGGTTGACATGGGTCCACCCATTTTTGATTTGGCGCGCGTGCCCTTTGATACCAACGGCCTCAGTGCCTCAGAGGTCAACGGCTGGTCGCAGTGGCACCTCGACGGCGACGGCGCAGCAGACTGCTTGCCCATTGGTGTGCTGTCCATGGGCAACCCACACGCGGTGCAAATCGTCCCCGACGTGGGCGAATTTGCGGTCGAGGCCGTGGGCCCTTGGGTCGAGTCACACCCCCGGTTTGCCAAGCGCGTCAACGCAGGCTTTATGCAGATCTTTGAGCGCGACGTGGTCGCCTTGCGCGTCTACGAGCGCGGCGCCGGCGAGACCTTGGCTTGTGGCACGGGTGCTTGCGCGGCCGTGGTATCGGGTATTCGGTGGGGCTTGCTCGACCCGGTGGTCGACGTGCACACCCACGGCGGTATGTTGACCATCTCGTGGGAGGGCGGCGACGCCTCTGTGTGGATGGCGGGCCCCGCTGCGACGGTGTTCGAAGGCAGCGTAGATGTGCCAGAATTTTCAGACGAAGACTGACCCAAGCCGACCGCCCCTGACGTTGTAAGAACAAAAGAGAGACACCATGGACCAGCACTCGCCCATCACCGAAGACGACATTGCCAATTACTTGGCCAACACCCCCGACTTTTTTGAGCGCCACGCGCAAGTGCTGGCCGCCATTCAGCTGACCAGCCCCCACAGCCACCGCACCATCAGTTTGCAAGAGCGCCAGGCCGAAATGCTGCGCGCCAAAATCCGCGAGCTAGAGCTGGCGCAGTCACACATGGTGCGTTACGGCCAAAACAACGTCGCCATCGCCGACAAGATGAACACCTGGATCGAGCAACTGCTCGCTGCCAAAGCACCAGCCGCTGTGCTCGAGACCATCAGCCCCGGCTTGGCCAACACCTACGACATCAGCCAGTCTGTGCTCAAAGTCTGGGGTATCGCTGGCGCAGGCCCCACGGTGGCCACATCGGCCGACGATGGCGTTGCCCAAGCCGTGCAAGCCTTAGAAGGGATTCGCTGTGGCGCCATGGCCGATGGCGACGTGTTGCGTCAAGCCCTGCCAGCGCCTGAGTCAGTCGCCTCAGCGGCCGTCATACCGCTGCGCAGCGCAGCCGACCAAGCGCCACTGGGCGTGCTGATCTTGGCCAGCGACGACGCCGAGCGCTTCACCGCTGACATGGGCACCTTGTTTCTTGAGCGCGTCGGCTTGCTGAGCACCGCTGCCCTGCGCCGATTGATGACCGAGGGCGAGTGAGCGCACCACGCCCCGAGACCCTAGACCAACTGCTGGCGCGGCTTGACGCCAGCGAAGCCGATTGGGTGCGGGCGTACCTGAGCCACATCCGCATCGAAAAGCGCCTAGCCGAGCGCACCCAAATCTTGTACGGGCACGACCTGCACAAGCTCGTCACCAACGCCCTGTCCGCACCGACCCCGCTGGCGCGGGTCACGCCTGCCCACATCCGCCGCTGGGTTGGGCAAATGCGCACCCAAGGCCGCAGCGCGCGCGGCATTGCGCTGATTCTCTCGGGGTGGCGCGGCTTTTACCGCTGGCTTGGTACCCAAGGCTGGGTAGACAGCAACCCCGTACAGGGCGTGCGCGGACCCAAGCCACCACAGCCGCTGCCCAAGGCCTTGGGCGTTGATGACGCCGTCCAGCTGGCCGACTTTTGTGCCGACGAAGACCCACCCGAATGGCAAGCACAAGACCAAGTGTTGGTCGAGTTGTTGTACGGCAGCGGTCTGCGCTTGGGTGAGGTGCTCGGGCTAGATGTACAAGCCTCGCCCGGCGCCCGGGGCTGGTTAGACCTGGTGGACGGTGTAGCCCACGTCTTGGGCAAAGGCAGCAAGCAGCGCAGCGTGCCCATGGGCAAAGCGGCCGTTCAGGCCGTTCAGACTTGGCTGGGGCTGCGCCACTTGTTGGCCAAGCCCGACCAAGGCGCGCTGTTGGTTGGCCCCAAAGGCTTGCGAATGGGTGCCAACGCCGCGCGATTGCGCTTGCGCCGGCGGGCCGCTCAGGCTGGCTTAAGCACGGCCGTGCACCCGCACATGCTGCGCCACTCATTTGCCAGCCACATCTTGCAGTCCAGCGGCGACTTGCGCGCCGTGCAAGAGCTGCTGGGCCACGCCAACATCAGCACCACCCAGCGCTACACCCGGCTTGACTTTCAGCACCTGGCGCAGATTTACGACGCCGCGCACCCGCGCGCCAAAAAATAACCCCCGCCACTGAACACCCCAAATAGTCCACGCCGCAAGCGGGGCGGTCGCAGCAAGGAGTCATTGCGTGGGCACGATTCGCAGTAACATTTGCAGCAACCCCCTCATGGGAGGGGCCAACGGAGCACATCATGAAAATCGGAATCAAAACTTGGTTGGTCGCAGCTGCAATGGCGCTGGGCTTGAGCGCACAGGCTGCAGACAACATCAAAGCGGTCTATCACATGACAGACGGCGTCGAACAAGCCGCACGCGGCCTGCGCAACGTGCAAAACCACCTCAACGCAGACCCCAGCGCCAAGATCGTGGTGGTGGGCCATGGCAAAGGCATTGACTTTATGTTGGAAGGTGCCAAGACCCCCCGTGGTGGCGAATTTGCCGGCACCATCTCTAACTTGGCCTCGCAGGGCGTCGAGTTCCGCGCCTGCAACAACACCCTGGTCTCGCGCAAGATCGACCCCAGCAGCTTGGCCATGGAAGCCAAGGTCGTGCCCTCTGGCGTCGCTGAGGTGGCACGCATGCAAGCCAAAGAAGGCTATGTTTACCTAAAGCCCTGATCGGCTGACGCTCGCACCACACCACACCACACCACACCACACATAGGCAGGGGCCAACCATGGGCATACAGACTTCAACCATCCAGATCGAAGCCACTGATGGGCACGGCGCGTTCAACGCCTACGTCGCCATGCCCGACCAAGGTACAGGCCCTGCCGTGGTGGTGGTGCAAGAGATATTTGGTGTCAACGCCAACATGCGCTCGGTGGCCCAGTGGTTTGCCCAAGAAGGCTTTGTCGCCGTGGTCCCCGACCTGTTCTGGCGCCTAGAGCCAGGCGTCGAGCTCGGCTACACCGAACCCGAGCGCGCCAAGGCCTTTGACCTCATGGGGCGCTTTGACGTCGACAGTGGCATTGCCGACATACAGGCCGCACTCAACTGCGCCCGCGCCTTGCCTGCTGGCAACGGCAAAGCCGGTGTGGTGGGTTACTGCCTCGGCGGCAAAATGGCCTATCTGTCAGGTTGCCACACCGACGCCCAAGCCGCGGTGGGCTACTACGGCGTGGGGCTGGATCAACTGCTAGACCGCGCCAGCCAAATCCAACACCCGGTGATGTTGCACATCGCCGAAGAAGACACACTGTGCCCAGAGCCTGCTAGGCAGGCCATCTTGCAAGGCTTAAGCCAGCACCCCCAAGCCACTTGCCACGTCTACCCCAGCGTGGGCCACGCGTTTGCCCGCATCCAAGGCGAGCACTACGACGCGCCCGCCGCCGAACTGGCCAATGGCCGCACCCTCGCGCTGCTGCGCGAGGCACTGGCTGGCTAAGCTGCCCCTCAGACACCGCTGAGACCCAGCACCCGACAATCCGCACCCGATGGCGCTCAGCCACAGCGCAGGCTGGTGTGGGCTGTTCAGTGCCTACCGCCCGTGGCGTTGCGCGGGTAAATGACCCGAAACGTCAGGTTGATGCGCGCAGCCAAAGGCGTTTTTTGTTTGTTGATGGCGTGCTTCCAGTGGCTTTGCGTGGCGCCCCGCATCAGCAGCAAGCTACCGCTTTCGAGCGGCACGTGCACATTGCGCACATCCGAGCGCGAGCGGTGGCTAAAAATCAGCTTGCGCGTTGCCCCAAAACTGACCGATGCAATGGTGGGCTGCGGTCCCAGCTCTGGCTCGTCGTCGCTGTGCGCGCCCATGCTGTCGCGCTCGTCGCGGTAGTGGTTGAGCAACACACTGTTGAAGGCATGCCCACAAGCCGCCTCGACGCGCTGCTTGATCTGTAGCAGCAGCGGCGTCCACGGCAGTGGCGACAATTGCAGCCCCGAGTACGTATACGCACAACCCGCGTCACCAAACCAGGCACTCAGGCGGGGCTGGTCATAAGTCTTGCCCCACACCTCGATCGGGTCTTGGCGCCAAGGCACCTCTGCCTTCAATCGATCTAGGCATTCAGCCGCCGGCATACCCCAGTCAAGCCAGGGCAGATAGCGCACATCGGCATCCACCATGTCTAGGGCCAACCACTCCGCTGCGTCGTCCCCACTGGCAGGCTCTGAAAACAAATCTTGCATCTGCACGCGATCAGCCAAGCACCATCTGCGTCTGGGTCACCACCGCGCACAACTTGCCCGCCTCGTTGTGCATCAGCGTCTGCCACACCTGCGTGCTGCGCCCCTTGTGCAAAGGCGTACACACAGCAGATAGCGTGGTGTTGACCGCCGCCCCAGCCATAAATTGGGTGCTAGACGATGTGGTCGTCGTGTTGGCGCCCGGCGCAATGTTGATAAAAGTGCCCACAGCCCCCAGCGTGTCGGCAAACGCCATGTAACTGCCGCCGTGACAAATGCCACCCGTCGTGCACAAATCGGGCCGCACCTTCATGGTCGCGCGCACACAGTCTGGCGACACCTCGGTCAATGTCACCCCCATCAAGCCAGGCAAAAGCGGGGTGAGCAACTCGTTCAACTGTTCGGGCGACATCATGTCTAAGCCTTTCGATGCTGTAGAGGGCAGGGGACTTGGCCCCCCTGCGACCGAGTGTAGCCAAGTCACCACGTGGCCCCCAAGCCAAAGTGACAAATCAGCAAAAGTTAAAGCCCCGCTTTTAGAAACCCAAAATTTCGCGCTACAATTCTGGGCTTGCAAAAACTGTTCGCAGTCAAGCAGAGGCGATATAGCTCAGTTGGTTAGAGCGCAGCATTCATAATGCTGATGTCGGTGGTTCAAGTCCACCTATCGCCACCAGAACGCAAAACCCAGCTCAACCGAGCTGGGTTTTTTTTGCCCATGGCTCTCCCCACTTTCAAACATTGGCGCATGCCACAGCGCCGCCCAAGCGCGCGCGGCCCACAGACCCGCGACTCAATCAGGGGCCAAGCCTAGACACGCCCAGTCAAAAAAGCGAACAATAACTTGTCAATTTGAATGCTAATTGTGTGTACAATAGTATTATTCAGGTAGCTTTTGCCAGCAGTAGGGCAAGGCAATACACAAGCAAACACCTGGTGGCCAGCCCCCGCCTGCGACAGCATCAAAACATTCACCAAAGCTACCAAGACGCATGTCAGCGCTTGTTTAACGCC
>CBFIFT010000056.1:0-5500 GCA_965661935.1 Burkholderiaceae bacterium
CTGTGTTATCCCCGCAAGCACCGCCGCAGGGCCGAATAACCGTGTGCCGATAGCGTATGCGACTCAGCGAGCGACCCGTGTGCGTTTCGTCACGCATGGCTCGATTGAGGTACGCCATGTCACCCCCCTGCTCGCTGCCGTGGCAGGGCAAGCGTTGCGTGCAGCACGAGGTGGTTGTGGTGGTGGCCTGCTCGTGCGAGCCGCACTTCCATGCTGGCGCGAGGGTGAGCTTGGTCTATGGGTTGGCGGATATGCCCGCGCGCGGAGGCTGCCGCTGAGAGCGGCGGGCCATGGATCGATTGGTCGACCAGCGCGGCTTGGGGCGAGGGTTAAGGCGCTTGTATCTGAGCGCAATTGGGTCTATTGTGGTCAGTTGGTGTGTCCGAATCCAGTGAGTCCCAAGTGGCTTGCGGGGGCATACGCAAGGGTATCCCGGAGGCAAACGATGGATTCCAAGATCGCCGCCCAGTCAGGCTTGCACTGGTTTGAGAAGGTTGACGTAGGCGTCATACACCTAGATGCGCAGCGCAACGTGGTCGCCCTGAATGATTACGCCCGTGCAATTTTGCCGATCGAAGACAAAATGCCGTTCAACAAGCTGGTGACCGCCTTTCACCCAGATCGATCCAAACCCAAGGTTAAGTTTCTGATCGACGAGGCTGAGGGCTGCCCTTTGTCTGGCTCCGCACCCGTGACGATGATCATCAATATCCCGGCTGGGGTTTTGTTGATCAAACTCAGCCGTCTGGCAGATGTGGATGGTGTGACGTCGGGATTTATCTTGGTGTTTTATGACGTCACGCAATTGATAAATGCCGAGCAGCAACAGAGTGAAGGTGGGCACGAGCATGAGCATGAGGGTGCATACATCTCACGTATTCCCACGGTGACCGATCAAACGGTTGTGCTGATTGAAGCCAGCGAGGTGTTGAGTATCGAGGCCCAGGGGCATAACACCCGCGTGCTGACCCGCGATGGGACTCATGCCTGCCACCTGAGCATTGGCGATCTGGCGCAGCGCTTAGATCCGCAATTGTTCTTGCGCGTGCATCGCCGCTTTGTGGTGCATTTGCGTGCGGTGCGAGAGCTGGCGCGCGAAGGCACCAAAACACACATCGTGTTGAAGGGGGCAGCCGCGCCGAGAGTGCCGGTTTCGCGTGATGTTTTGGCACAGCTCAAATCCGCTTTGGGATTGAGCAGAGCGCATTAGGCCCGCTTTCGCGGGTAATCCCTATGCTTTGTCCAACTAAGTAGATGCCCTAGTTGTTGAGTTTTAAAAAGTTGATCAATGCGTTTCGTGCGTTTAAAAACGCACTTCAAGCAAAAATTTGATCAAATCCCTCACTTTGGTGTAGTAGTTACACCGTTGTGTCGGGTATCGAGTTTCCTAAACACTGGGTTTTGTTCTGAACAAAACAATAGGAGACTCGACATGATCCCACCGCGTTTTGATTACCACGCGCCGAAAACCATCGGCGAAGCAGTGGCCTTGCTGGGCCAATTCGGCTCGGACGCCAAGCTATTGGCAGGGGGGCACAGTTTATTGCCCATGATGAAGCTGCGGTTTGCGCAACCCGAGCACCTCATCGACATCAACCGCATCCCAGAACTACAGGGAATCAAAGAAGACGGTGACACGGTGGTCATTGGCGCTATGACGGTTGAAAACGACCTGATCGCCTCGAGCATCTTGCAAGCCAAGGTGCCCTTGTTGTGTGAGGCCGCCAAGCTGATTGCAGACCCGCAGGTGCGCAATCGTGGCACCATCGGTGGTGACATTGCCCACGGTGATCCGGGCAACGATCACCCTGCTTTGTCTATTGCAATCGACGCGTCTTTTGTGCTCGAAGGCCCCAACGGACGACGCACCGTGGCAGCAGATGGTTTCTTTTTAGGCACCTACATGACTTTGCTCGAAGAGAACGAGGTGATGTGTGAAATTCATGTGCCTGCTTTCAAGGCGGGTACGGGATACGCCTATGAAAAGCTCAAGCGCAAGACAGGTGACTGGGCGACCGCTGGATGTGCTGTGGTGATGCGCAAGTCGGGCGATCAAGTCAGTCATGTCCGCATTGCGCTGACCAACGTTGGCCCCACAGCCCTGCGTGCCGAGGCCGCCGAGGCTGCATTGTTGAGCAAGCCCTTCAATGCGGAAAACGTCGCGGCTGCCGCCCAGGCTGCGATCGAGATTTGTGAGCCCGCTGAAGATTTGCGCGGCGACATTGAGTACAAGACCGCCATGGCTGGCGAAATGGTGAAGCGTGCTTTGAACAAAGCATGGTCACGTTGCGCATAAGAAAACAAGGAGATCCCTATGTCTAAAAAGCTTGTAACAGTTTCAATCAACGGAAAAAAGGAAGAGCGCGCAGTTGAGCCGCGCACGCTGCTGGTTCATTTCTTACGCGAAGAGCTCAACTTGACGGGCGCCCACATCGGCTGCGAGACCAGCCACTGTGGTGCTTGCACCGTCGACGTAGACGGCCACTCTGTCAAAGCCTGCACCCACTTGGCCGTGCAGTGCGATGGCTCAGAGGTCCTCACAGTCGAGGGCTTGGCTGAGAAGGGCGTGCTGCATGCGGTGCAAGAGGGCTTCTACAAAGAGCATGGCTTGCAGTGCGGCTTTTGCACGCCTGGCATGTTGATGCGTGCCTACCGTTTTTTGCAAGAAAACCCCAACCCAACCGAGGAAGAAATTCGCCACGGCATGAGCGGCAACTTGTGCCGTTGTACCGGTTACCAAAACATTGTGAAAGCCGTCCAGTACGCCGCTAAAAAATTGCAAGAGCCTGTCACGGCTTGAAGCAACCACTCTTTTCTAGGAGAAACACATGAACGCACCGGCACAAACCGCTGAAGCTCGCGAACTCGCCCTGTCAGGTATGGGTGCTTCGCGTCTGCGCAAAGAAGACGCTCGATTCATTCAAGGCAAAGGCAACTACGTTGACGACATCAAGATGACAGGCATGTTGCACATGGATATCGTGCGCTCGCCCATTGCCCACGGTCGCATTGTCAAGATCAACAAAGAGGCCGCGCTGGCCATGCCCGGCGTACACGCTGTGCTCACCGCCGATGACCTCAAGCCCCTGAAGCTGCACTGGATGCCCACGCTGGCGGGCGATGTTGCCGCTGTGTTGGCCGATGAGAAAGTGCATTTCCAAATGCAAGAGGTGGCCATCGTGATCGCCGACGATCGCTACATCGCGGCCGATGCTGTCGAGGCGGTTGAAATTGAGTACGAAGAACTGCCCGTTGTGATGGACCCATACGCGGCGCTGCAGCCAGACGCGCCAATCATTCGTGATGACTTGTCGGGCAAAACAGAAGGCGCGCATGGCAAGCGCGACCACCACAACCATATTTTCACTTGGGATGCAGGCGACAAAGATGCTGCAGATGCGGCCTTTGATAAGGCAGAGGTGGTGGTGTCTCAGCACATGTACTACCCACGCGTACACCCATGCCCACTTGAGACCTGTGGTTGCGTGGCATCGTTCGACCCGATCAAAGGTGACTTGACAACCTACATCACGTCGCAGGCGCCGCACGTGGTGCGCACGGTGGTGTCCATGTTGTCGGGCATCCCTGAGTCCAAGGTGCGCATTGTCAGTCCCGATATCGGGGGTGGCTTTGGCAACAAGGTTGGTATCTACCCCGGCTACGTGTGCGCCATCGTGGCGTCAATCGTGCTAGGTCGCCCCGTGAAGTGGGTTGAAGACCGCATTGAAAACATCTCTTCGACCGCCTTTGCCCGCGACTATCACATGGATGGCGAGTTGGCCGCGACCGCCGATGGCAAGATCACGGGCTTGCGTGTGAATGTGGTCGCCGACCACGGTGCATTTGACGCTTGTGCCGATCCCACCAAGTTTCCGGCGGGTATGTTCCACATTGTCTCTGGCAGCTACGACATACCTGCAGCGCACGCCAGCGTCAAGGGCGTGTACACCAACAAGGCACCGGGCGGTGTGGCATACCGCTGCTCTTTCCGTGTGACCGAGGCGGTTTACTTGATCGAGCGCATGGTCGATGTGCTGGCTCAAAAACTGGGTATGGACAAGGCTGAGATTCGCGCCAAAAACTTTGTGCGCAAAGAGCAGTTCCCCTACACCAGCGCCTTTGGGTTTGAGTACGACTCGGGTGATTACCATACGGCGCTGAACAAGGTGCTCGAAGCCGTGGACTACAAGGGCTTGCGTGCCGAACAGGCACAAAAGCGAGCGGACCCCAACAGCCCAACGCTGATGGGCATTGGCTTGGTGACGTTCACTGAGGTGGTGGGTGCTGGACCGTCCAAGATGTGTGACATTTTGGGTGTGGGGATGTTTGACTCTTGTGAGATCCGCATTCACCCCACGGGCAGTGCCATTGCGCGCATGGGAACCATCACGCAGGGGCAGGGTCACCAGACCACGTACGCACAAATCATTGCCACTGAGTTGGGTATTCCTTCCGAGGTGATTCAGGTCGAAGAGGGTGACACGTCCACCGCGCCCTATGGTTTGGGCACGTACGGCTCACGCTCGACACCCGTGGCGGGTGCAGCGATTGCATTGGCAGCGCGAAAAATCCATGCCAAGGCCAAGAAGATTGCCGCGCATATGCTGGAAGTGAACGAGAACGACCTAGATTGGGAAGTTGATCGTTTCAAAGTCAAAGGCGACGACAGCAAGTTCAAGACCATGGCCGATGTGGCATGGCAGGCATACCACCAACCACCAGATGGCATGGAGCCAGGGTTGGAAGCAGTGCACTACTACGACCCACCCAATTTCACCTTCCCGTTTGGTATTTACCTGTGCGTGGTCGACATTGACCGTGCCACGGGTGAGACCAAGATCAGGCGCTTTTACGCGTTGGATGACTGTGGCACCCGCATCAACCCCATGATCATCGATGGCCAAATCCACGGTGGCTTGACCGAGGGCTTTGCCGTGGCCATGGGGCAGCAGATGCCCTTCGACGCGCAAGGCAACTTGTTGGGCAACACCTTGATGGACTATTTCTTGCCAACCGCGGTGGAAACGCCGCACTGGGAGACCGACCACACCGTGACGCCTTCACCCCACCACCCATTGGGCGCCAAGGGCGTAGCCGAGTCACCCCATGTGGGCTCTATCCCAACTTTCACGTCGGCTGTGGTCGATGCCTTCTCTCATCTGGGGGTGACCCACTTAGATATGCCACACAACGCGTTCCGCACATGGAAAGCATTGCGTGCGCATGGCGCAGCTCTGTAACCAAGGATATTTAATGGAAGTCAAACTAGATAAGCAGTACCCACTCGACGTCGATGCCGAGCGTGCATGGGCCTTGCTCACCGATTTAAAAGCGGTGGCAGGCTGTATGCCTGGCGCTGAAATCACTGAGCAGCTGTCCGACACCTCTTACAAGGGCGCGGTCAAGGTCAAAGTGGGCCCGGCCGTGGCCCAGTTCGGTGGCACTGTGGACGTGATCGAATCGGTACAGGCGGAGCGCAAGATGGTGTTGCGTGGCAAAG
>CBFIFT010000056.1:5510-12145 GCA_965661935.1 Burkholderiaceae bacterium
CTGCATCTATGGACTTGACCGCAACCATCGAAGCCGATCCTGCCAACCCGCAACATTGCGTGTTGAATGGGCTGGCTGCGGTGGTGGTGAATGGCAAGTTCGCACAGTTTGGCGGGCGCTTGATGGTTCAGGTCTCTGACATGCTGCTGGCTCAGTTTGTTGAAAACTTTCGCCAAGCAGCGGCTGCGCTGCCCGGTGCCGATGGCGCAGCAGCGCAAGCGTCGGGCGAGGCCGGTGCTGCACCAACAGCGCAGGCCGAGCCAGCCGCACCGCCAGTCGTTGCCCGAGAGATCAATGGGTTGGGCATCGTTTGGGGACTCCTAAAGGGTTGGTTGAGTTCCCTTTTTGCAAAGAAAGCATAAGCATGGGCGGACCAACGGCAGGCAACGGCCTTCGCGAAGAGCGTTTGCTTAGTGAGCGCTTGCAGCGCGCTGGCTACTTGGCCGATGAAGACCTAGCCACCACTGTGTGGCTGGCGTCTGCCCTTCAGCGACCATTGCTCATTGAGGGCGACGCTGGCGTGGGTAAAACAGCATTGGCCATTGCCTTGGCTCAGGCTCAGTCGGCTGTGCTGGTTCGCTTGCAATGCTTTGAGGGCTTGGACTTGGCGCAAGCCGCATACGAGTGGAACTATGCCAAGCAGCTCATGGCCATTCGCTTGAGCGAGTCAGGCGCGCCAGGGCAGCGGCCCTTGCGCGAGTCTGATGTGTTCAGTCGCGACTACTTATTAGAGCGCCCTTTGCTGCGCGCGATCAGTCAAGAGGGGCCCTGCGTGTTGCTGATCGACGAGGTAGACCGCGCGGATGAAGCATTTGAGGCCTTCTTGTTGGAAGTTTTGGCCGAGTACCAAATGACAGTACCCGAGGTCGGCACACTGCGCGCCAAGCACATTCCGCAAGTTATTTTGACCAGCAACGGCACGCGCGAATTGTCAGATGCCTTGCGCCGTCGGTGCTTGTACCACTACCTCGACTACCCCAGCTTGGCCAGAGAGATTGCCATTGTGAAGTCTGCTTTGCCGCAGGCCGACACGGTGTTGGTCGAGGAGGCCGTGCAGTTTGTGCAGCGCTTGCGCAATGAAGACTTAGCCAAGATACCCGGCATTGCCGAGACCTTGGACTGGGTGCGGGCCTTGTTTCAATTGGGACACAGCAGTCTGCCCGAAGACATTGCGCAAGCCATGGGCACACTGAGCTGCTTGCTCAAGACGCGCGAGGACCGCTTTTTGATGGGTGCGGATCGTTTGCGTCAGGTGGTCGAGGGGCGGCGCAGCATCGGTGTGGCTGAAAAGGATGGACAGGCCGCGCAGGCAAGCGTATGACCCAAGTCCCCAGCGCTCAAGAACCAGTCACCTTGGGCGTGCCTGCCGGCGAGCGCTTGGCCCGTTTCGCGGAGTTGCTGCGAGAGCACGGCATGACCGTTGGTGTGGCCGAACAACAAGCCATGCTTCATGCAGCCACACTTTGTGGCGCTCTGCGCGAACCTGTAGTGGCTGCGGCATGGCGGGCCATTGCCTGTCACAGCCATCGAGAGTGGAAGCTTTGGGACGACATTTATCAGCGGTTTTGGCACCCTGAAAAGCTGCGCGGCGGCGTCAAAGTGAGCGGTCAAACCCGCCCCAGCCGCAGCCTGCGACAAAGCGTACAACAGATGCACGAGCAAATGGAAAAAGACGCCGCGGCCAGTAGGCCAGGCGGTGACAGCACAGCGCCACAGACAGCATCGGATCTGGCCTCCAGCGCTGACAGCGACGACAGTGGCAGCAGCCCGCGCGCGCAAGGTGGGGCCAGCCGCAGCGAGGCACTGCAGCAGCGCGACGGGCAGATGTGGCTACCTCAAGAGCTTTCCGCCTTGCGGCAGTTGGCGCGCCAAATTACAGCGAAGTTGCAACCCAAGGCCACGCGGCGCTGGCGTTGCGCGCCCAATGGGCGCCGCTTAGATGTGCGACAAACACTCAGAGGCAGTGTGGCTTGTGGTGGTGAGTTGGCTCAACCCAGTTGGCGAGTGAAGCGCACCGAGCCGCCACGCTTGTTTATATTGGCTGACGTGAGCCGATCGATGGAGTCGCATGCTGCGCTGTTTTTGCGCGTCGCCCGCGCATTCGCGCTCGAGGCCGACGCCCGGGTGTTTGTTTTTCATACGCGTTTGGCCGAAGTGACGTCACTGATGCACCGCGATACAGCCGCCGTGCAAGAGAAGGTCAACGCGGTGACTGCAGGCTTTGGTGGTGGCACGAGGATCGCCGCTAGTTTGCAAGATTTTTCGCGAAACCACGCACGCGCGCAGATCAATCGGGGGGCGCGTGTGTGGGTGTTTTCAGATGGATTTGATACAGATGAGCCGGCCCTCTTGGGTCAAGCTTTGAAAGAGGTGCGCGCGCGGGGTGCCCGCGTGACATGGTTCCACCCGACGCGGCAAGTGCCTGAGGCGGCCGCGTTGCAGCGTGCTCGCGGATTGATCGAGCGCTTTGTACCATTGGCTAGCTTGGCTGACTTGGCGAATGCCAGGGCCAGCTTGCATTGAACGCGTGCGTGGGTGGTGAGTGGATTTTGGATGTTGAATTCAAGGAGGTCGTCATGAATAGAACCGAGTGGATCAAACAAGCCGATCGGCTGCATCAAGCCGGACAGCCATTTGCATTGGTCACGGTGCTGCGAGCGTTTGCGCCGACATCTAGCAAAGCTGGGGACAAGGCTGTGGTCACCGCCGAAGGGTTGATTCATGGGTGGATCGGCGGCGGCTGTGCCCAACCCGCCGTGATCAAAACTGTCAGGCGTGCGCTGTTCGATGGCCAGCCACGCACGATTCGCATCTCTCCCTCGGACGAAAGCGTCGAGCGAGACATCGGCGATGTCTTAGAGTTTGGGATGGCCTGCCATTCAGGTGGCACCTTAGAGCTGTTTGTGGACCCAGTGGTCCCAGCCGCCATGCTCACGGTTGTGGGGGATTCACCCGTGGCCCGTGCCTTGGTCAGCCTTGCACCACGAGTGGGTTTGAGGGTTGCCGCGGTTGCACACGGCGCAGCATCAGGCGATTTTTTGGACGCCAGCGCAGTGATCGATACGGACGACAGGCAGCATGTGGCCAACCAGTTGGAGCGTTCTGCCTTTGTGGTGGTTGCAACGCAGGGCCGGCGGGATGTGCAGGGCCTCAAGGCCGCTTTGTCTTTGCAGCCAGAGCGGCTGTGGTTTGTGGCCAGCGCGACCAAGGCGCGCGTGGTGCTTGATGCCTTGGTCAGCAGCGGTGAGCCAGAAGAGGCGGTGCGCCGCATCGTGGCACCTGCTGGCGAGTCGATCGGTGCACAGACGCCAGAAGAGATTGCGCTCTCGGTGCTGGCCTCTGTGGTGGCAGCCAAGCGCGGTGGTGCTGCCGCGGTTGCAGCCTCGCCTGGCGGTGCCGATGCGGTTGCACGCGAGGCTATGGCCGCCGATGCGCCGTTGTCCTCGCACCCCGAAGCCAGCGGCTCTGGCAGTTGCTGCGGTTCGGTCAAAGCAGCCAACGCTGTTGCAGTCGCGCCCAAATCTTGCTGCGGAGGTTGACATGGGGTGCATTTTGAAAGGCGGCGGCGGCTTGTACAGCCGCGTGGCTGTGGGCGCCGTGTTGCTGGCTGCAGGTGCTGGCTCGCGCATGGGTATGCGGCCTAAAAGTTTGTTAAAGCTGGGTGGGGTGCCCTTGATTCGGCGCCAATTGATTGCTTTGTCTGGCGCGGGTGTCGATGAAGTGGTGGTGGTATTGGGTCACTACGCGGATCGAATCGAAGAGGCTGTGCGCGATTTCCCAGTCACGGTGGTGCGCAACGCGGCCCCTGACGATGGTCAAAACTCGTCGCTGCGCATGGGCTTAGATGCGCTGTCAATCAAGCTTGATGCGGTGGTCGTGGTGCTGGCAGACCAACCGTTGATCAATTCGCAAGATATCAGCGACTTGATTGGGGCGTACAAAAAGCGTCCGCAAGGCACACAGGTGGTCCAGCCCACGGTCAATGGCCTGCCCGGGAACCCCGTGATGTTCACGGCGGAGGTGCGTGATCAAATTCTGAGTGGCGAGGCCAACGTTGGCTGCAAACAGTGGCAAGCCCAGCACCCTGAGCAAGTTCACCGCTGGGTCACCGATGTATCGCGCTATCGCACCGATGTGGACACCCCTGAAGACATCGACGCCTTGGCTGAGCGCACGGGGCACCGGTTGCGCTGGCCTGCTGATTTGAACGCAACGCCGTCTGAGTAGTTGAGTTCAAGCGCATGAAAGCCGACCCATTGATGCCATATTGGTGTACGCCAATGGGTGTGCATCACTTGCCAGAGGCACAAACGATCAACGAGGTCTTGGTGCGTGCTTTTGAGAGCATGAGGGCGACCGATGAGCGATTGGCTGGTGCGCCGCCCAAGCCGTTTTATGCGAGCCGGGATGACTTGCTCGGTCGCATTCGGCTGTCCGAGTGGGACCAATTGGTGGCGTTCATCGTGGACAGTGTTCGCCAAACGGTGGTGCTGGCCAATCAGGGTGCATGGGCTGAGTCCAAGCCAGGCTTTCAAATTGCGGTGCGTGGCCTGTGGTTCCAAGTCTCTAACCGGGGCAGCCACCACGATGTGCACACGCATGGCAATTGCTCGTGGTCGGGTGTGTATTGCGTGCAAGTCGACCCATCTGAACAACGCGAGCGCCATGGTGTTTTTGGGCTACACAACGGTGTAACCCGGTTTTATGGTCCACACAGCCAACACTTGGCTGGGGGCTCTATGGATTTTGGCAATGCGTACTTGCAGAACGCGCATTTAGACATCGAGCCCGTTGAAGGGCAACTGGTGGTGTTTCCGTCGTGGTTGCCGCATCAGGCCTTGCCTTATGAAGGCGAGCGCGACCGCATCATCGTGTCGTTCAATGTGAGTGTCCATGCCGCAGGGGGCAACGATCAGTTACATGGTTATGCGAATGCCTAGACCCGCAACAAGCTGGTCGAGCCCTTGCGCCGTTGCGGGTTGGGTGGTGCAGATCTTGGGGTGGTTGTGGCTGGGACAAATGGGGATGCGGCTGGGGTGGTCGGTGGCCAGTGGTCTGGGCGCGGTCTCTCTGTGGTGGGCTGTGCGGTGGGCCGTCAGGGATAGCCCATGGGTAATGCAATGGCGGCCCGAAATGGTGTTGGGGCTGGGTGTAGCGAGCGCGGGCTTGGTCGGCGTCGTGGCCTATGGAGCGTCCGCCTTAGCGGCGCATGGCGTGTTGTTGATTTTGGCTGGCATCTGGGGATTGTGGTGCGCAGTTCTGGAGGCGCAGCTCAGCGCGCTCAACCTCAAAGGCTGGGGTGGAGCAACTGCACCGGCCGCCTGGCACAGTGCTTTGGCAGCGGTTCTGGTGGGCTTCGTGTGGGTGGTGCCCGTCGGTGCGGCAGGGCCTGCGGACTCGGTGGCGGCGGCATTGCTGATTTGTGGTTTGGTATTGGCCGTGGGTCTGAAAGCAGAGGACCGTTCGACTGACCCTGTGCCGGGGCAACCATTGGGGGCAGAGTCTTTGTCGCGCGGGCTGCCCTCCATCGCGATGGGTTTGATGATGGGCAGCTTGTGGTTGGGTAGCGAATGGTGCGCCAATGCAGGCTTGAGCCTTGGCGCGTCGGTGGCATTGCACGTCGCGTTGATGGCGGTGTTGCCTGCAGCCCTTTGGACTGTATTCGCGCTGTACCCAGGTTGGATGCCCAACGTTGAGCGCAGGCGCTTGTGGGTGTTGAGTTTGCTGGCGCTGAGCGCGCTGGTGATCTTGTTGTTACCGCCTGCACACGGAGTGTGGGCGATGCTGCTGCTGTCGTTGGCATGGGCGTTGGACCCACATCGGGCGAATGCGCCGCGCCCCGTGGCCGCTTCGCAATTGGATCTACACGCACCATCTGTATCCGAAGATAAGCGGGCCTTGGTGAGTCGATTGGGGCTGAATGCAACTGTGCTGAGCGCGGTGTTGTTGGGGCCAGGCATGCTGTTGCTGGTGGGTCTGAACAGCGCGGCATCGGGTCCGCAGGCCTTGCGCGGTGCCCTGGTCATGGTGGGCGCGCTGGCCGCACTGTGTTTGGTGTTGGCGGTGCTCAAGCCTTGGTTTTCAGCACGGGGTGTGCGGGCGCGATTGGGCCAGCTGGTTCGTTTACAACAAAGCACAAAGTCGAACACATGAACAGCATGGATTTGGACGTCATTCGAACCACACTGGACTGGCAAGGGCGTGGTCATCGTCGCTGAAATGACGGCCATGCGGCGAGGCGTCTTCTAGGCGCCACCTTGGAGCAACTCGGACAGCTCAACGACCCTGTGTGCCGTGGGCTAGCGCAGCCAAGCACGCCTGCAAAAAGCCCCTGTCGCAGCACGCTGGGTTTGCCTTGATTTTTGTCCGGCTGCGCTTGCGTCAGGCAACTGAAATCGGCTGATCGAGTGCGCCGCTGGAGGCTCAAAAGCGGATGCGTATTTCATGCGTGAATGGGCTGGGTTTAATGGGTTGCATTTGCAAACTAATTTTTTTGATTTATTTATTTATAACAATTAGTAATTAGTAATTCATAAAAGCTAATTGATCGATTGTTTTTATTCAACTGTAAAGGTGTGGGGACGAATAATTAGATAGGATCGAAAGTCTATGCAAAATAATCGATTCACTGATTA
>CBFIFT010000057.1:0-5777 GCA_965661935.1 Burkholderiaceae bacterium
TATTCCTCTTCAACCGTGATCCCCAGCACGCCCAAGGCGCCCATCTTTTCCCACAGGTCCATTGGGAATTGATCGCTTCGATCTATCTCCGCGGCCCGTGGCGCAATTTCGCGCTTTGCAAACTCAGCCACCGCGTCACGCAGTGCGTCAATGTCTTCACCCAATTGGAAATTCAGTCCCGGTAAGTTCACGGTGTAGTCTCCGCCTGCCATCTGCAGGCCAAATGTGGTCTATTTCAGTCTGTTTATTTTGATTGACGTTTACGTAAACGTCAATCTTGCCATGGGCACCCAAAATCATCTTGGAGGCCCGGCGACTGGCTCAAAGTTCACGCTCTCCCAAAGCCTGCAGCAAGGCCAATGCCTCTTTTTCATGCACCTTGAGTTCGTCCAAGTTGCTTTGCAAGTCGGCCATTTGCTCAAGCAGTTTCAGCTTGTTTTGCTGTATCACCTGTAAAAACCGCCGCAGTTGGGGTGCGGTGTCACGTGGCGACTCATACATATCAATCAAGTCCTTCGCCTCGGTGAGCGAAAGACCAAGGCGTTTGGCTCTCAGAGTCAACTTCAACCGCGTGCGGTCTCGACTGGAGTACACGCGAATGCGGCCAGCTGGACCTTCGCGGCTGGGGTTGAGCAAGCCCATGTCCTCGTAAAAGCGAATCGCGCGTGTGGTCAGATCAAACTCTTTGGCGAGTTCACGAATGGTGTATTGATGCGATGCCATAGCGACAGGTTTGGGTTTGGTGCGGTATTTAAAATGCAGTGACGTTAATTGACGTTTACGTCAACGTCAACTCATTATCAAATACCTATGGCCAACCCCAACGAAGCCCGTCTGCACTATCCCTTCGAGGAGCGCCTTCCCGAACCCGGTGAAGCCCTTGAAGTCGCCCCCGGTGTGCTTTGGGCTCGCTTGCCACTGCCTTTTGCCTTGAATCACATCAACGTGTGGTTGCTCCGTGATCACCTGGAGGTTCAAGGTCAACGCGTAGAGGGATGGTGTGTGGTGGATTGTGGCGTCGACCGCCCCGAGGTCCGCAGTCAGTGGCAGCAGATTTGGCGCGACCACCTGGACGGGCTGCCTATCTTGCGCGTACTGGCCACACACATGCACCCAGATCACGTGGGTTTAGCCAACTGGATTTGTCAGACATGGTCCACCCAAGAGCGCGGTTGTGACTTGTGGATGAGCGCGACCGACTACCACTTGGCGACACTGGGAACCCTAGACGGCACAGGTTTCGGCGGCCAAGCCGGGGCAGATTTTGCGGCCTCACATGGCATGCGCGACCCCGAGCTGCTTGAGGGCATGCGATCGCGCCAGAATGGCTTCAAAGAACTGGTCCCCAGCATGCCAGCGCATTTTCACCGGCTGATGGACGGCATGACCTTGCGCATCGGCGATCACTTCTGGGAGTGCATTGCAGGCCACGGGCACTCTCCTGAGCACATGGCCTTGTACCAAGCAGATTCGGCAACCTTGATTTCCGGCGATATGGTTTTGCCGCGCATATCAACCAACGTGAGTGTCTACAGTGGTGAGCCAGAGGGCAATCCGCTGCAACAGTTTTTAGATTCACTGTCTGCGTTTGAAAGGCTGCCAGCCCATACCCTGGTTTTGCCTTCACATGGCAAGCCGTTTGGCGCCGCACAGCACGATCCTGAGCTGCATGGGCTGCATGAACGCATTCGGCAATTGCGCGAGCATCATGAAGAGCGTTTGGCTGACATTTTGGCGTTCTGCAGCACCCAAGACTGCCATGCCACCGACATTCTTCCCGTGTTATTTCAGCGCCCACTCAATGCGCATGAGACTTCTTTCGCGCTGGGTGAAGCGGTTGCACATTTGCACGCCTTGTGGTTTGAGCAAAAGTTGCGCCGCCACCGCTTGGCGTCTGGTGTCTGGTGTTTCGGACGCCCGCAAGTGGCTTAGAACAAGGGCATATTCCAGCTTTGTAGCGCCCGGTGTGGCGCTACATAATCGGGCAACACGCTGGCAACGGTCTGCCAAAATCGTGGGCTGTGGTTCATTTCACGCAAGTGGCTGAGTTCGTGCACCACCACATAGTCGGTGAACGCCAATGGACCGTGAATCAGCCGCCAGTTGAGCCTGATGCGCCCATCGCGACTGGCGCTGCCCCAGCGCGACTTGGCGCTGCTGAGCTTGAGCTCGTGCCACTGAACGTTGAGCTGTGGGGCAAAGTAGTCCAGCCGTTGCGCAAACACGCTGCGCGCTTGCCCCATCAACCAGGCCTGTACAGAGTCACGCACTTGATCAGGCGTGGCTTTGGCGGGCAGCGGCACCAGTAGATCCGCTGTTTGCCCCTCATCCAATGCGTGCCAAGGCCTGGTGCACCTTGCTTCGGGCCCTGCATGGTCGTGCTCGGGCAACAAACGCAACGTCAGCATCGAGCCTAAGAATGGGACACGCCCACCCGAGCTCCAAACGATGGCTTGTTGCTGCTGCTGCAACATACGCTGATGGGTCGCCTTCAACTGGTTCAAGATCCATTCCGCTCTGGCATGCAGCGCAGATTGAACTTCGCCAATCAAACAAAAGCGCGGTGCACGCACCTCTAGTCCCGCCTCGCACACGCGCATGGCAATGCTCTTGCGCTTGGCGCGTATAAAGAAATAGGACACCCGAACGCCCAACAAGTCGATGTCTTTGTTGGCCTGCGGGTGAACCAACAACACTTGCTGTGCGGCTTGGGCCGAGGCCTCTCCAACGGGCTGTGTGTCGGGCTGCGAGGTGCTGTCGTCAATCGATACATCGCCCCAATCAAGGCTCAGTTGAGTGGCGTCTAGCGATGAAAGCCGCATGAGATGACCGGTATCAGGCGTATGCGTCTGGATCGAGGCGCCGCATCTCTGCTTCGATCCACGCCTCGACTTCTTGCATCAACTCCTCGGGTGTGCGCCCTTGGCTTGGAATCAGCGGTCCAATGGAAATATCCACCACACCTGGCCGCTTCAACCACGCTTTGCGTGGCCAGCACTTGGCTGAAGTCACGGCCACAGGCACAACGGGCGCACCGGTCTGGACGGCGAGTCGCGTCCCGCCTGTTTTGTACACACCTTGTTGCCCCCTTGGGATCCGGGTGCCCTCTGGGAACATGATGATCCATGTGCCTTGATCCAAAAGCCTCTGCCCCTGCTCCACCACCTTATTGAACGCTTGCGCACGCTTGGAACGGTCGATGTGAACCATATCCAGGCGCCCCATGGCCCAACCAAAGAACGGGACGTACAACAACTCGCGCTTGAAAACATATGCCAACGGGTGCGGCATGAGCACAGGCATCGAAAAGGTTTCCCATGTGGACTGGTGTTTCACCAACAAGATGGCCGCGTCGCTTTCACCTTTAGGCAAATTTTCTAAGCCTGTCACCCGGTTTTGAATGCCCAGCATCCACTGACCGCTCTCAACCGCAAGCCGCAGCCATCCCACACACAACCAATACAGTCGGGTGCTGCTCACAAACAACGAGGCCACCAGCACCATCAGTGCCCACGGAATCACCGTGACCACCATGAACAACAAATGCAGGATAGATCGCAGGGCAAAAACCAAAGGCATCAAGTCACCTGTACAGAGTTTTGCGGGGCAATGAGCGCGTGTACGAACGCGCTCAAATCGGCATGCATGGCTGTCCCAGCCGGCAGGCCAGGCGGCGGATTGCCGACCGAGTACTCGGCACACTTACCCATCAAGAGTAAGTGCGTGCTTGCACCCATGGCTGCGCCTGCTTGGACGTGGCGCACCGTATTACCCACCACAACCATGCGCTCAGGCGGTACGGCAAAGCGCTCACTGATGCGCTGAAACAGGCCTGGCTTGGGTTTGCGGCAGTCGCACGCATCATCGCGCGTGTGCGGACAAAAGAACACCGCTTCGATTCGACCCCCTTCTTGGGCCAAGAGCTGTTGCATTTTTTGATGCACGGCATTCAAGGTGGCCATGTCAAAGAGCCCGCGTCCCAAGCCTGATTGATTGGTCGCGATCACCACCTTCCAGCCAACTTGATTGAGCAGTGCAACGGCAGCCAAAGCACCGGCTATGGGCTGCCAATCATCCGGTGAGGTGATGATCGAGTAGCGATCGTCGTTGAGCGTGCCGTCGCGATCCAGAACCACGACGCCAGGTACAGCATGGTTGTTCATTTCTCACTCACGCACTGAGACGGGCCAGGTCCGCAACTTGATTCATTGCGCGCTGCAGTGAGGCCAACAAGGCCAAGCGGTTCGCCTTCAAGGCTGGGTCTTCTGTGTTGACCATCACATCGGCAAAAAACGCATCCACCGGTTCTCGCAGCACGGCCAAAGCCTGCAAACTGGCTTGGTATTGCCCTTGAGCGAAGGCCGCATCTGCGGCCTCCACCGCGGGTTGCATGGCGTCATACAGTGCTTTTTCTGCTGGGTCACGCAGCAGGGCTGTATCCACGTGCGACGAGACACCTTGGGCTTTCTTCAAGATGTTTGAAATGCGCTTGTTCGCGGCAGCCAACGCCCCGGAGTCGGGCATCTCGCCAAAAGCGCGCACCGCCTGCAGTCTGGTCAGCACATCGGCCAAGCATTGAACGTTCATGGCCAACACAGCGTCCACCTCTTGGGCGGTATGGCCTTGATCACGCAATGCGCCCGCCAAGCGATCAATGATGAATTCTTGAAGCGGCTCTAATGGGTGGCTGAGCAAATCGCCAAAAGTCTCTGCGGCGCCAGCGAGCAACTCATCCAACCGCAAGTCCAGCTTGTTTTCAATCAAAAGGCGAATCACGCCCAGTGCATGGCGACGCAAAGCAAACGGATCTTTGACGCCAGTGGGCAAGTTGCCAATGCCGAACATACCGACCAGCGTCTCTAACTTGTCTGCGAGCGCCAACAAGGTGCCGGTGTGGTTGCGGGGCAACGCATCACCAGCGAATCGAGGCTTGTAGTGGTCTTCAATAGCCAGCGCCACGCCATCTCGCAAGCCCTCGTGGCGAGCGTAGTAGCCGCCCATGATGCCTTGTAACTCAGGGAACTCGCCCACCATATCTGTGAGCAAATCGACCTTGGCCAATCGCGCCGCCTCTTGGACTTTTGAGTCCAACACATCAAATTCGTCTTTGGCAGTCACCGTGAACGGTACTTGCGCTTGGCGCAATTGGTTGACGATGGTGTGCGCGATGGCTCGCACCCGTTCGCTGCGCTCCGCCTGGCTGCCTAACTTGTTGTGATAGACGACTTTGGCCAAACCGTCTGCACGCGAAGCGAGAGTTTTCTTGCGGTCTTGATCAAAAAAGAATTTGGCATCTGCCAAACGAGGTCGCACGACCCGCTCATTACCGCCGATGACATGGCTCGCATCGCTTGGTGAAATGTTGCTCACCACCAAAAATTGGTTGCTCAGCTTGCCAGAGGCATCCAATAGCGGAAAGTACTTCTGGTTGGCCTTCATCGTGAGAATCAAGCACTCTTGTGGAACTTGCAAGAACTCAGACTCGAAGGAGCAAGTCACGACGTTGGGGCGCTCCACCAATGCGCACACTTCGGCCAACAACTCTTCGTCCTCAATGGGGTGCAAAGCTTGCTGGCTACTAGCGTTCGCGGCGGCTTGCTGCAGTTGGTCGCGGATGCTCTTTAGGCGAGCCGGAAACGCCGCAATCACCGCACCTTGGGTTTCGAGAGCAATCGCATAGTCATTGGCGTGTGCGAATACGACGTCTGCCACTTGGGCCTCAAACCGGTGCCCTTTGGTGCGGTCTCCGGCCACCAAGCCCAATGCCGTCACGTTGA
>CBFIFT010000057.1:5787-12118 GCA_965661935.1 Burkholderiaceae bacterium
CTGGGTGCTCACAATGGTCGTGCAACTGGTACGACATGACTTTGGGAATTGGCAAGGAACGGATCGCGTGATCCAGGGCTTGTTGCAACCCCGTTTCAAGAGATGCGCCAGGTTGCACCCCATCGACAAACAAAGCCAGCGCCTTGCCGTCTGTGGCCTGTTGCAATGTGGCGACCGCCTCGGCGCCCAGGCCCATACCCGCCAGCTTTTTCAGGAGCGCCGCGGTGGGCTCGCCTTGAGCATCCAAGCCAACTGAGACTGGCATCAGTTTTTGCTGCACTCGCTTGTCTTGCGCTTGGTCGCGCACGCCTGTGATTTGAACTCCAAGCCTTCGTGGCGTCGCATAGGCCACATATTGGCCCGACGCGGTGCAAGCAGCCAGGGTTTCACATGCCATCAGGCCATCGGTCAAGTCCAACGTGTGAAGCTGCTCAGCGATGCTGCGCGCAAAGGAGTTACCCAAACGCTCAAGCGCTTTGGGCGGCAGCTCTTCGACAAGCAGCTCCACCAGTAGGGTGTCGGAGTGAGGTGTTGGTGTGCTTGTTGCCATGATCAGGCTGCCTTTTTTTCAAGCGTTTCTAGCCACGCTTTGGGTGCGAGTGGAAAACCCAGGCGCTCTCGACTCTCCAAATAGCTTTGTGCGACAGCTCTGGCAAGGTTGCGAATGCGCCCTATGTATGCAGCGCGCTCAGTGACGCTGATGGCACCGCGCGCGTCTAGCAAATTAAACGTGTGGGCAGCTTTGAGCACTTGCTCATAAGCCGGCAAAGTGAGTGCAACGCTGATGAGGTGATTGGCTTGTTTTTCGTGAGCGGCAAAGGCCGCAAACAAAAAGTCCGCATCGCTGTGCTCAAAGTTGTAGGCCGATTGTTCTTGTTCGTTTTGCAGGTAGACATCACCATAGGTGACGCCGTCGGTCCATTTCAGGTCGTATACGTTTTCCACGCCCTGCAGGTACATCGCCAAGCGCTCTAGACCGTAGGTGATTTCGCCCGTGGCAGGTCGGCAATCGATGCCACCGACTTGTTGGAAATAGGTGAACTGGGTGACTTCCATCCCGTTAAGCCAAACCTCCCAGCCCAACCCCCAAGCGCCCAGCGTCGGATTTTCCCAGTCGTCTTCAACGAAGCGCACATCATTGGCTTTCAAGTCAAATCCAAGCGCCTCAAGGCTACCCAAATACAAGTCCAAAATGTTGTCAGGTGCTGGCTTGAGCGCAACCTGGAACTGGTAGTAGTGTTGTAGGCGGTTGGGGTTCTCACCATAGCGCCCGTCTTTTGGGCGGCGGCTGGGCTGCACATATGCGGCTTTCCAAGGCTCCGGGCCGATGGCCCTGAGAAAAGTTGCCGTGTGACTGGTGCCTGCACCAACCTCCATGTCGTAGGGCTGGAGCAAGGCACAACCTTGTTCGCTCCAGTAATTTTGCAATCGCAGAATGATTTGTTGAAAAGTCAGCATAGTGGTTCAGCTCGCGTCTGAGGCCCTCAAGGGCGTTGGCGTTAGGCTAGATTCTACGGGCTGGGCGCGTGCCCGCGCGCGCGCGCCACTCAAGCAATCCAATAATCCAAAACGCAACAACCAGCCAAGGCCAGTGACCCCATTGACCTGCCCATCGGACATATGGAGTGAGCCCGACTCGCCCCTCCACTTGTCCTTGCAACACGCCCCGCGTATGAGCAGGCAAGATGGCCTGCACTTGGCCCATGTGATCAACGATAGCAGTCGCCCCGGTATTTGTTGCGCGCACCGTCGACCGGCCCAGTTCACGAGCTCTCCAGCGGGCAATGTTGAGGTGCTGAGGGATGGCCACTGTGTTGCCAAACCAAGCAATGTTGCTGAGGTTGATCCAAACATTGGGGTGGGTCAGCCACATCCGAGCGGCCAGCTCGTCACCAAACAGATCTTCATAGCAAATTTGTATGCCCCACCTTTGGTCATTCCACACTGGTGCTGCTTGGTCAAGCGCGCCCGCGCTGAAGCCATTGAGCGGCAAGCCCAGTACACCGGTCCACCAGCCCAAAATGGATGGGGTGTACTCGCCAAATGGTACCAAGTGTGCTTTTTGATAGCGCTGCGCACTGGGCATTTGTGGGGATGGCGCGGCTTGTTGAAGCTGGTATGCCGCGTCCTGAGGTCGCACAAACCAAGCGGCGTTGAACAAGCCTCTTTTCTCATCGCCTATCGGTATGCCGAATACAACCGCATGCTGAGCCTGAGACAAGCCTTTCCAAAGCTCTGCCCAGAATAGGGGATCCATGTCTTGGGGCAACCACGGTACAGCTGTCTCGGGCGCGATGGTGATTCCCGTTCGCGGCTTGGAGATTTCGTCCGCGTACCACTGCAGAGCAGCGGCCCCGCCCCCCTGATGGTCAAATTTGTCCTCCAAGTCGACATTGCCTTGGAGGAGCGTCACATCGGTGGTTTCCAAGGGCTGGGTCTGACTCAGGTCCCATGAGGACCAAGGCATGTGCGGCGTCACGGTGATAGCCAGCACAGCGGCCATGAGTGCAGGCTTGAACGCTTGACGACCTATCCAAGGCTGCGACGCGACCATGGCGGCGGCCCCTGCCACCAATGCGCTCACTCCCAGGCCACCCACCACCGGCGCCAAAAAGCCCAGACCATCCACGTGAGCGATGGCGGGCCCGCCCCACGGAAACCCCGTGAACCATGATGCGCGCGCCCACTCTAATGTGACCCACGCCGCTGCCGCGGCGAGTGGCGCAGTCCAACCCGACAAGCCTTTGACGCGGTGTAACCAGGCAGCCATGGCGGCCCAGTAAAGCGCGAGAAAAGAGTTGAGCGCCATAACGCCAAAAGCTGCCGCCCACGCCGGCGCATTGCCGTAGGTCGCCATCGAAATGTAGAGCCACCACGTAGCGCTCAGACCCTGTGCAAGGCCGAAGAACCAACCCCACCATGCGGCCTGTTGCCACCGACGGGCCCACGTCAAAACTTTGAGCATCAGCATGGCGCTGAAGAGTTGAAGGTGGGGCTGTGGCTCGCCGAAACGAAGGCCGACGATCGCGTGCCACGTCACTTGGTCTGAACCAGGCCATGCATACGAAGCAGATTGAATCACGGCGGCCATGGCCAGCAACGTCCACGGCCAATAACCTTGAGCCAAAGGCTCACTCGTCGCCTTGTGCATCCGGCAATTCCATCACCTTGAACCACCTGACGGCGCCTCGCCTGGCATGCATCACCCAAAATCGCTTGGACTCTATGTCGAAGTACTCGCCCGTCTTGGGTACTTGACCCATCTGATGCGCGACCCATCCACCGATGGTTTCAAAGTCACCGTCTGGCAAGTTCATTGCGAAGGCTTCATTGATTCGCTCGATGGATGTATCGCCGCTGACCCTCCAGGTCTTGTCAGCAAGCCGGTAGATATCACCGGCCTCGTCGTCTTCATCGAACTCGTCTTCGATTTCGCCCACGATTTCTTCCAGTACGTCTTCAATCGTGATGAGTCCGGCGAGTGAGCCAAATTCGTCGATGACCATCGCCAAATGGTTTCGGTTGTTGCGAAAATCTCGGAGCAAGTCGTTGAGTCGCTTGCTTTCGGGCACGAATACCGGCGGCCGCAAAAGGCTACGCAGGTTTAAGTCTGGCGCTCGTTGCAACTTCAAGAGGTCTTTGGCGAGCAAGATGCCAATGATGTGATCGCGCTCTCCTTCGAACACGGGAAACCTTGAATGGGCGGTTTCAATCACGATGTTGAAGATCTGCTCCAGTGGAGCATCGATATCTATCAGATCCGCGCGAGGGGTAGCGACCATCACTTCCCCTGCGGTCATGCCCTCCATACGAAGCACGCCCTCGATCATGAGCCTCGAGTCGGTGGCAATCACAGCTCGCTCTTCAGCGTGAGCCAAAGAATCGATGATCTCGTCTGTATTTTCTATCTTGGGCCGTACTAGATGAAGCAGGCGCTGGAGCCAAGAAATGGACTCTGTTTTGGTTGCAGATGGCTTAGATCGGCGATGGTGTGGTTCAGGCACTGGCGACAGGCGGTAGTTGGTACAACGCAAGGATAACCGAATCCAATCTAGGCTTCTGGTGACGCCTTGGTCGACCTCATTCGGCGCCAGATTTTTTGTAATCTGTATCCCGCTTTGGCCAATCCATTGTGCCAAACCTCCCCAACTTGCGAGTCAAAGTCTGCAGGTGGTAGGACAATGATGACCTGTGACTCATCGCCCTCACTGTGGACGCTCGCTCCAGCCAACTTTGCGATGTGTAGCATCGGTCGATTCTGCGTCAATGCGTGTACCAAGAAACGCGCCACGCCTTCATTTCTCGCGTGCGTCGCCGCACGCTCAAACAAGGCGCGCCCCAACGAGCGCCCCCTGCACTCGGGCAGGACGGAAACGCCAAACTCTGCGCATCGCTGACATTGCCGGTCAAACGTGAAGCTGATTTGCGCGAGTCCCACCAACTTGAGACTGCGATTGAATACCCCGAACGCCGTTACGTGTTGAAAGTTTAGCGTTTCCACGTGTGCTGAAATGTGCTCGTCCGTGGCTGCGTATCCGAATCGCAAGTACCTGTCCTCTGGCGCAAGCGCCAGCAAATGCTGCGTCATTGCTTGCCGATGACGCGCACTGAGTTGCCGTATCGCAATGCGCTTTTTTGATTGCGACCATGTGCGGAAGTGATTGAGTAAATGAGACATCAAATGCGAGTCCTAGGGATAACCCGTATTTTGACATGAATCACCTATCCTCGCAGCGACACGTCCCTGGCGGATGTGTTGCAAAATATCTATTAATGCCCTCACCAATCTTCAGTCCAGTTGAACTCCCCCGTGGTGTGACCTTCTTTGAACGAGGTTGGTTATCTAGCAACAACGTAGTGCTTTGGGATTCGGACGAAGTCGTTTGGATCGATACGGGTTACGTCGCGCATGCCACGCAAACCTTGGAGTTGCATCAGAAGCACTGGCCCGGTCGGGCGATAGATCAAATCATCAACACGCACCTTCACAGCGATCACTGTGGTGGGAATCATTACTTGCAGAGCGTGTTTCCAAATGCGGTGACTAAGGTTCCGGCAGGGCAGTTTTGCGCGGTGAGAGAGTGGGACGAGGACGAATTGACGTTTGTCGGCACAAGCCAGCGTTGCGATCGATTTGTGGCTCAGGGTTTTGTGACCGCAGGTGAGGAGTTGGAGCTTGCTGGGCGGGTGTGGAAGGCAATCGCCGCCCCAGGACATGACCCCGACGCATTGATGTTGTGGCAACCCGAAGCGCGGCTGTTGATATCTGCGGATGCTATGTGGAGCAATGGGTTTGGGATCGTGTTCCCAGAGTTGCAGGGCAAGCCTGGCTTTGATCACGTCGGGCAAACACTAGATGCCATCGAGCGGCTGCAACCGCTCTTGGTACTCCCCGGACACGGGGGCGTTATACGAGATGTGCCCCTTGCACTGAAGAACGCACGATCCAAATTGGCGATGTTCAGAGCTAACCCCGCGCGACATACGCACCACGCGCTGAAAGCCCTCATCAAATTTCTTGTCATGGACTTGCAGAGAATTGATTGGCCGACGCTCCTGCAGCGGATACAGGCTGCGCCCCTCCTGGCTAATGCCCTTGCGCACGGATTGGCGTGCGAATGGTCCACTGTCTCGGCGCAATCCGAGCGTGCCTGGCATACACAGGACCTCAGCTCAGCGTGGCTGGCTACGGCCTTAGACGAATTGGTGGAAGCGGGCGCACTACAAATCGATGGCAACGTCATTCTGGACGCTTGATCGCAGACCTGCACATAGCGGTTCGAAGCTCGAGGGCGCCATGCTCCCATCTGAGAATCCAAAAAACAAAACCCCCTGAGCTATTAAGCGCAGGGGGCATGTTGAATAAAAGCCTGACGATGACCTACTTTCACACGGGCATCCGCACTATCATCGGCGCTAAGTCGTTTCACTGTCCTGTTCGAGATGGGAAGGAGTGGTACCAACTTGCTATGGTCATCAGGCATAACTGGCTACTTGGCTGAACGGGTTCAACCAAGTGAATTTATAGAGTCTTAATCAGCGCACTTGATGCGCCATCAAACTTGGCATAACACCTTGATACGCCTTGACATGTTGTCAGGGATCAAAGTTATAGGGTCAAGCCTCACGAGCAATTAGTATTGGTTAGCTTAACGCATTGCTGCGCTTCCACACCTGACCTATCAACGTCCTGGTCTAGAACGACTCTTTAGGGGGCTCAAGGCCCCGGCAGATCTCATCTTGAAACGAGTTTCCCGCTTAGATGCTTTCAGCGGTTATCTCTTCCACACTTAGCTACTCGGCAATGCCACTGGCGTGACAACCGATACAC
>CBFIFT010000058.1:0-11810 GCA_965661935.1 Burkholderiaceae bacterium
GTACATCAATGGATGGCGCAAGACCACCAAGCTGACCCATCATAGTCAGCGTGGGTGGGCGCACACCACCCAAGCAAACCGGCACCGCAGATCAGGCGCCAAGACCCTGGGCACACGCGAGCCCAAGCCTTCAAATTTTCTGAGCAAAGCGCTTGATGGCAATATAGAGCAAGCCTTCGAAAATCAGGTGGTCTACCAAGTCCACTTGAATCGTCATGGAGGGCAACATCTTCCAGCCAGCACCACCCGTCATGATGCACTGAGGCTCTTGGCCGCAATGCTGCTTGAGTTGCTCGTACATGTGGGCAACCGCTCCGGCAATGGCGAATGTGCCGCCACTGGTCAATGCGTCACTGGTATTGGTCGGGAAAGGCACCACGTCACCCGTTGGCACGTGCAAGCCGGCGGTACCTGACTCGAGGGCGCGCAACATGATGCCGTGGCCGGGCAAGATCAAGCCACCCAAAAATTTACCTTGGGCATCCATCGCGTCGACGGTGACTGCCGTGCCGACCATCACCACGACACAAGGTTTCAAATCGCCTTGTTGCAACAAACGCTGATGTGCACCAATCAAAGCGACCCAACGATCAACCCCCAAACGCGCAGGGTGGTCATAGCCGTTGGACACGCCAGCTTCGTGGTCTTTTGAGACCACCCATTGGGGCTGCGCGTCCCAAATCTCAAGTTGCTCTTCGACACGGCGCTTGACACCGTCACCCGCAACGACCGAGCCCAAGACCCATTGGGGTGCTGGCAAGCGCGCCCAGTCGCCCTCGGACAAAGTCTCGATGTTCTCCAAAAACTGTGCGCCCTCGGCCAACAAGGCCGCACCTACACCCGGGTGTTCGTACAAAGCCCACTTCAGCCGCGTGTTGCCTACGTCTAGTGCCAGAAAACTCATGCTCGGATTATGCCCACTGGCTGATGCGCCTTTGCAACACAGCGCGCCTGCGCCAGTGCATGAGGGTCACACACCGGCGGGAATGCATTCGCGCTGTCTGGCTTGGCACCCACTGAGTACAGCGCTGGCGACGGATCAGCGGCTGATTTTCAGCCTCAGTTCTGCCGCCATGGCAAGCCTTGGCGCCGCCAGCCACCCTTGCGTCCGCGGTGCGCGTTTTGGTCAGGGTCACCTTCAAAGCCCTCGAGGATGTTGTACGCCTCGAGGCCCAACTCGGTGGCCCGTTTGGCGGCGGCGATCGAGCGCACGCCACTGCGACAGAGCAAAACCACTTTTTTACCCTGTGGCACCGCCGCCTGCACTTGGGCATCAAAGTCCGCGTTTGCGGCCATGCCGGGCCACTGCTTCCAAGCCACAGCCTTGGCCTCGGGCACGAAACCCACCCACTCGCGCTCAGCGTCAGTCCGCACATCGACCAACACCGCTTCGCCCTCTTGGACCCAACGCCACGCCAACTGAGCGGAGACGTCGCCGGCATACCCAGCAGCTGCTTGGGGTACTTGCTCGCCTTCATGCTGACCCGCGTCATGGCGCAAACCAGAACTCAAATTGGCAGGCACGGCCTCGTCGATGCGTTTGGGCCGAGGCAAGTTCAAGCTGTTCATGATGGCGACAAACTCGGCCTTGGCTTTACCGGCGATGCGCTGGTTTTCTTGCTTCTCCCAGCCGATGGTTGAATGCGTGCGCCCTTGGTAGTCGTGTCCAGGCCACACCAGGGTGTCATCTGGCAGCGAGAAAAGGACCTCTGTCAAGCTGTGGAACATGTCTTCTGGGCTACCAGATTGAAAATCCGTGCGCCCACAGCCATTGATCAACAGGGTGTCGCCGGTGAAGACATGGTGGCGCCAGACAAAACACATGCTGCCCGCCGTGTGTCCGGGCGTGTGCAAGCACGACAGAGACTCGCCACCAAACTCGAGCGTCTCGCCATGCTCAAGTTGCAACGCGGCCGTATGAATGCCGCAACCGCTGGGGGCCGCCAGCTTGGCGCCGGTGTGCTCGGCCAAGGCCGCAGCGCTGGTGATGTGGTCCGCATGCGCGTGGGTCTCAATGGCGTAAACCAGTCGCAAACCATGGTCTTGCAGCACCGCGAGATCGCGATCGACCAATTCATCGACCGGGTCGATGATGATGGCTTCGCGACTGGACTGCTCGTAGATGATGTAGGTGTAGGTGCTAGAGATGGGATCAAAGAGTTGAATAGGGGTCATGTTGAAGTTCCTCTAAGCGGCAGCACAAAGGGCTGGGTCATGAAAACCGTGTCAATAAATCGGCAACGTCATCGGCAGGCACATCGCCCTGCGCAATCACACACCCGACCAAGGTAAAAAACGATTTATCAAGGGCCTTGCGCGCGGCCGCGAGTTGCTGCGCAACTTTCTCGCACTCAGCGCCCTCTTCGATCAGGCGCTGGATGCCGCGCAACTGGCCCTCAATCCGTTTGAGCCTAAGGACCAAAGCTTTTTTGCGTTCTTCATCGTTGATTTGGGTCATTTTTTTCACCTTGCATCGGTTCGTCTTGGTCAGCACCCCGATCGCTGCTGACCACGCATGTATTTATACCCCATAGAGTACCCAGTCGCCAGGACCACACGGGGATTGCCGTGCTGCGATCAACGCCCGCCAGAGACATCGATCAAATGCCCTGTGGTGTAAGACGAGTCTGCGCAGGCCAACCACATGATGGCCTTCGCGACCTCAACAGGATCGCCGCCGCGCTTCATCGGCACGGTGGAGAGCAGCCTATCCACGCGATTGGCGTCCCCCCCAGAGGCATGGATATCGGTGTAAATCAGGCCAGGGCGCACGCCGTTCACGCGCACCCCGTCGGTGGCCAGCTCTTTGGCCAGCCCAACCGTGATGGTGTCAACGGCGCCTTTGCTCGCGGCGTAGTCAATGTATTCAAAGGGCGATCCCAATTTGGCGGCCATGGAAGACACGTTGACAATGGCGCCGCCTCGCCCGCCGCGGCTCAGCGCCATACGCCGAGTCGCCGCTTGGCAGCAGAACAAGACCCCCAACACGTTGATGGCCATGACCCTCTTTAGTCGGTCGGCCTCCATCTCAACCAACGGCATCGTTTGCTCGAGCACACCTGCGTTGTTGATCAACACGTCGAGCCGGCCCCACTGGGCATCAATGGTCTCAAACATCTGGTTGACTTGTGCCTCTTGCGAAACGTCCGCAGCGATCGCCATGGCGGGCGCACCTTGGGCTTGCACCGCGGCAACCACCTCATTTGCGGCTTGGGCATTGCTGGCGTAGTTCACGACCACGGCGTAGCCTTGTGAGGCTGCCAATTGGGCGGTGGCGGCGCCAATGCCGCGTGAAGCTCCGGTGATCAATACAACAGGCTGTTCCATTTGCGTCTCCTTCAAGTCGGCGAATGTGCGGGCGATTGGTGGTGACACCCACCCGCTTTGATCGCCATATTAGTGGCTGTTGAAGCGCCAGAGTCCCACCTGAGTCACCAGCGCGCGTTGACTTGGTTTGAGGCGTGGCATCCAAACCGCCCAACGGCTATGCCGTTTGAGTCGAGCCCACCGGCAGGTGCAGGCCAAACGCGCGCCGCCTTGCCGCACCGACGAACGGCCTGCTCAGCAATTGACGTTTACGTAAACGTCAATTAAATTACGCCTTCAATTTGCCAATTTGAGGCCTTTTCATGACTGATTTATCTGCCGAATACCAAGCACTAGCCAACTACCGCCCCAAGCACAAAGTTCGGTTTGTCACCGCCGCGAGCTTGTTCGACGGTCACGACGCAGCGATCAACATCATGCGCCGCATTTTGCAAAGCATGGGCGCCGAGGTGATTCACCTGGGGCACAACCGAAGCGTGGATGAAGTGGTCAATGCAGCGCTGCAAGAAGATGCCCAAGGCATTGCCATCAGTTCATATCAAGGCGGTCATGTGGAGTACTTCAAGTACATGGTGGACTTGTTGCGCGAGCGGGGCGGCGAGCACATCCAAGTCTTTGGCGGCGGCGGCGGCGTCATCGTGCCGGCCGAAATCCGTGAACTGCAAGAGTACGGGGTCACCCGGGTCTACAGTCCCGAGGACGGGCAGCGCATGGGATTGGCAGGCATGATCGGCGAAATGATCATGCGTTGCGACCACGACCTAAGCGTCCACGCGCCGCAGTCGATCGATGACATCCAAGGGCATGAAGGCGGCCATTGGCGCGCCCTCGCCCAGATGATGACGGCGATTGAGAACCAACAACTCGACCCCGATTTGATGCAGCAGGTGCGCGCTGCTGCGCAAAACAGCCAAGCCCCAGTGATCGGCATCACGGGCACGGGTGGCGCCGGTAAGTCGTCATTGACCGATGAGTTGATCCGCCGCTTCAGGCTGGATCAATCGGACCGCTTGCGCATGGCGGTTTTGTCCATAGACCCCTCTCGGCGCAAGAGCGGTGGCGCCTTGCTCGGCGACCGCATCCGCATGAACGCCATCGGACCGTGGCGCGCCAATGGCGCTGACAGCGGCCAGCGGGTTTTCATGCGTTCGCTGGCAACGCGCGATTTTGGCAGTGAGATCTCACAAGCCCTACCGGACATGATCGCGGCTTGCAAAGTTTCAGGCTTTGACGTCATCGTGGTTGAAACCAGCGGGATCGGCCAAGGTGACGCAGCCATCGTGCCCCATGTCGATGTGCCGATGTATGTGATGACACCCGAGTTTGGCGCTGCCAGTCAGCTCGAGAAAATCGATATGCTCGACTTTGCATCTTTCGTGGCGATCAACAAATTTGACCGCAAGGGCGCGGCCGACGCACTCCGAGATGTAGCCAAACAATACCAGCGCAACCATGAGCGTTTTGGTGAAATGCCCGAGAACATGCCGGTCTTTGGAACCCAAGCGGCACGGTTCAACGACGATGGCATTACCGCCTTGTATCAAGCCCTCAAAGCTTGTTTGGCCGGGCGAGGCATGGCTTTTGAAGCAGGCCGACTGCCCGAAGTCAATGTGCGCTTCAGCAGCAACCAAACCCCGATCATTCCAGCGGCACGCTCGCGCTACTTGGCAGAGATCGCAGAGACGGTGCGTGGCTACAAATCGCGCGTCCACAAAATGTCGGTGCTCGTGCGCCAAGCTCAGCAACTGCGGGCCGCCGCTCACATGCTCAGCGAGGGCAAACCAGAGCGTGCGCGTGCCTCCGAAGTCAGCCTTGAGTTGGCGGTGCAACGGGATCAACAAGTTGACGCTTCCGCCCTCAAGCTTTTGACGGGCTGGGACGAGATGCAAGCCGCATACGCTGGTGAGGAATTTGTGGTGAAGGTGCGTGACAAAGAGATTCGCACCGCACTGACGCGCACCACGCTCTCTGGCAGCGTGATACGAAAGGTGGCCTTACCCCGCTTTGAAGACCATGGCGACAGATTGCAGTGGTTGATGCTCGAAAACGTGCCGGGCTCTTTTCCCTACACCGCGGGTACGTTTGCGTTCAAGCGAGAGAACGAGGATCCCACGCGTATGTTTGCGGGTGAGGGGGATGCGTTCCGCACCAATCGCCGCTTCAAAATGTTGTCGGAAGGTACGCCGGCTAAGCGCTTGTCGACCGCATTTGACTCGGTCACGCTGTATGGCCACGATCCAGATCCACGCCCCGACGTGTATGGCAAGGTAGGCAACTCGGGGGTTTCGATCGCCACCATCGATGACATCAAAGTCTTGTACGACGGCTTTGATCTGTGTGATCCCAGCACCAGCGTGTCGATGACCATCAACGGCCCTGCGCCGACGATTTTGGCCATGTTCATGAACGCGGCGATCGATCAACAAGTCGATCGATTTCACGCCGAGCACCATCGCGCACCAGATGAGAACGAATACGCCAAACTGCGTGCATGGGTGCTGTCCAATGTGCGCGGCACAGTGCAAGCGGACATCCTCAAAGAAGACCAGGGTCAAAACACCTGTTTGTTCTCCACCGAGTTCAGCCTCAAGGTCATGGGCGACATCGCTGAATATTTTGTTGAGCACGACGTGCGCAACTTCTATTCAGTTTCCATTTCGGGCTACCACATCGCAGAGGCGGGTGCCAACCCGATTTCGCAACTGGCGTTCACCCTATCGAATGGCTTCACGTTCGTCGAGGCATACCTGGCCAGGGGCATGGCCATCGACGATTTTGCGCCGAACTTGAGTTTCTTCTTCAGCAACGGCATGGACCCGGAATACACCGTGTTGGGTCGAGTGGCTCGGCGCATTTGGGCCGTCACCATGAAGGAGAAATACGGCGCCAACGACCGCAGCCAAAAGTTGAAGTACCACATCCAAACCAGTGGCCGCTCGTTGCACGCACAAGAAATCGCGTTCAACGACATTCGCACGACCTTGCAGGCGCTGATTGCGATTTATGACAACTGCAACAGCTTGCACACCAACGCATACGACGAGGCCATCACCACCCCAACTGAAGAGTCGGTGCGCCGAGCCATGGCGATTCAACTCATCATCAATCGCGAGTGGGGCTTGGCTATGAACGAGAACCCCAACCAAGGCGCGTTCATCATTGACGAGCTCACAGAACTGGTTGAAGAAGCCGTGCTCGCAGAGTTTGAAAAAATAGCCGAGCGCGGAGGTGTACTCGGCGCGATGGAAACTGGCTATCAGCGCGGCAAAATCCAAGACGAGAGCATGCACTACGAAATGCTCAAGCACACGGGAGAGCTGCCCATCATTGGCGTCAACACTTTCCGCAACCCAGAGGGCGACCCCGTACCCGAGTCGATTGAGTTGGCTCGCTCAACGCCCGAAGAAAAGCGCTCTCAACTTGACCGCTTGGCCGCTTTCCAGCAACGCCACAGCTCTGAGAGTGCGGCAATGATCCAACGCCTTCAAGAGGCTGTGATCCGCGACGAGAACGTCTTCTCGGTACTGATGGATGCCGTGCGGGTGTGCTCGCTGGGGCAGATCACCAACGCCCTGTTTGAAGTGGGCGGCCAATACCGGCGCAACATGTGATCGCCGCACGGGGGTGGTGTCCACGCGCTGCCCTGCACGGCCGCCGCTGCGTGGCCTAGCCGCCCCATTGCACAGCAGTTACTGGGCGCCTAGTGCCTCTTGCTCTTTGAGCAAGTAGGTGTTGTAGGCGTTCATGCGGTTGGCAAACTTGAACATGGGCACGCCGCGCCATGCCTCCCAGTCGGTCTGCTCGTAAGCTTCATCGAACGGCACCAAGTCCTGTACGGCCTGTCCCATTTCTTGGCGCAGATACACCAAGTAATCGCGCACCATTCGGATGTCTTTCTGGGGATTCGCAGACCACCGTCCATGCCCGGGTACCACTGCCGCTGCGTCGTATTTCAAGAGCAGGTCCAAAGAGGTAATCCAATGGCTAGAGTTCGCTTTGCCCACAAAAGGCAATCGGCCACTGAATATCAAGTCACCAGAAAAAAGCACTTTTTGTTGGGGGAACCAAATCGACAAATCGTCCGGCGTGTGGGCTGGCCCCACGGGATCGATGTGAACATCCAAGCCCGCTAGTTGCAAGCGTTGCGGCGTTTGCACCCAACGGTCAGCAGCCACCAAGCGTGTTTTCTCATCGACCCAAGGTGCCATATCGACGCGCGAGGCTTGCAATCGAGTCTGGGCATCTTGAGATTGCAAATAGAGCTTTCCGCTTTCATGGGCAATCACCTCTGCACCCAAGTCTTTGAACACCTGCAAGCCGTAAATGTGATCGGCATGGTAGTGCGTCAAAATCACATGTGTGATAGGCAGCGGCGTGAGCTTGGCAATCTCTGCAACCAGACGCTGGGCCACAGCTGGTGACCCCAATGCATCGATCACGATGACGCCCTCAGGTGCGATCACGAAGCCGGCGTTGCTGATGAAATTTTGATTCTCGCTGTTGCCCAATGCGGCCATGCCTTGGACGTAATAGACCTGCGGAGCAACCGCTATAGGGGTAACGTCTGGCAATGCAGAGGCCCGCGCGCCCGCCATACCCATGGCGCAACAAACCGCGGTCAAGAGCGTCCGCCAGCTCAAGCGAGCCGTCAGAGACTGAGTGAATGTCATAAGGGTCCTCAGAGGTGAAAATTTCATCCTGTGATCATGCCATTATCCTGGCCAATCAAGCACCCGCAAATTGGGTAGATAGCATCGTCAGTGAAAAGCCAATCACGGCCCCAAGTGGAGGCGCCCAAGATTTTTTCAACGGAACTTGGGGGGCGATGTCCTGAAAAATCAAGTACAAAATCGCACCTCCTGCTGCCAGCATGATGGCCGCTAGCAACCGGGCTTGTCCGGCCAGCCAGAAATAGCCTGCGGCACCCGCCACGCCGCCCATCAGAGCCATGACGAGCATGGTCCGCAACACCCGCGGGCCACCCGTTTGACGCATCTCGCGGTAGGCGTTGAAGCCTTCAGGAATATTTTGTACGCCCATGAGCACCGCCAACACCAAGGCCGTGCGGCGATCGCTCAGAGCCAACCCGCCAAGCGCGACCGACTCGGGGATGTAGTCCAGCAGCATGCCCATGGCTTGCGGTGCGGACTGGCGCTTGGCGCTTACAAAGCGCTCAAATGCAAAACACAATCCCCCGCCAACCACCATGGCGACCACCGAGGCCGTTACTGAGGGCATACGAGCCATGCCTTCAGGTACCAAGATCAACGTGACGGCTCCCAACAAGATGCCGGCACCCAAGGCCAATACAAAATGCCTGAGCTCAGTCTCTAACCAGCGAGACTGGACGTGCTCAATCCGAGCAAGCCAACCACCCAGGGGCATCCCCAAGCCAGCCCCCACGGTCAACAGCAGAACCCAAGCCAATTCGGGGTTGATCAAGTGCGCTCCCCTTGGCACCACTTGCGAAGCTCGGTTTTCAAGACTTTGCCGTAATTGTTCTTTGGCAATGCTTCCACCCGAACATAGCGCTTAGGCCGCTTGAACCGAGCCAGCTCGTCAAGACACTTTTGATCCAAATCTGCGTCCGTGACCGCAGCACCGCCCACGACAAAAGCCACCACACTCTCGCCCCACTCCGGGTGAGGCTCGCCCACCACGGCGACCTCTTCGACGCCATCCAGCGTGAGCAAGACCTCTTCAATTTCACGCGGGTAGATGTTTGACCCGCCGCTGATCACCATGTCTTTGCTGCGGTCCTTCAGGGTGATAAAGCCTGCCTCGTCAAAACACCCCATGTCACCGGTCCACAACCAGCCGTCACGAATGGCTTGCGCGGTGGCCTCGGGGTTTTGCCAATAGCCGGCCATCACAGTTGGGCCTTTCACGACCACTTCACCCACCTCTAGGGGTTGCGCCCATGTGCCGTCCGCGCGTGCAACGCGAACTTGGGCGGCCGTCTGCGGCCAACCAATTGAGCCCACATATTCGTCGTACCGTGGATGCGAGGTGTCACTCAGGGCATCACGCGACAAGACAGTGCCAGTCATGGGCGTCTCGCCCTGTCCATATATCTGCACAAAGCGATCGCCCATCACAGCCAGGGCGCGCCGGATGTCTGCTGCATACATCGGAGCGCCACCGTAAACAATCGTTTTGAACGCCGCACCACATCGCTCTGGTGAAATGCCATGGGCTTGTGCATGATCGACCATACGCTTGACGATGGTGGGCGCAGCAAACATGCTCATGGGTCCAATCGACCCACCCAACTCAAACAATTCGGCCGCGTCCACGCCACCCGACACGGGCACAACGTGGCGTGCGCCCGCCATGAGGTGGGGGATCGCATAAGTCCCCGCACCGTGTGACATGGGTGCCGCGTAGACCGTGACATCGGTCGGCTGAATGGTGTCTACATCGACAAAGTAATTCAACCCCATGGTCAACAAATTCTGGTGAGTGAGCTTCACGCCTTTGGGCCGCCCCGTGGTGCCGCTGGTGTAGAACAGCCAAGCAAGGTCGCCCAACTCACCCACCGCAGCGGGGTGATCGCGCCAGTCCTCGACGCCGTCAAACCAGCCAGCCGCCGCCGCCGATTCAATGTCCCACTGTTCTATGCCCTCGCCCAGTGGCTCGTCGCAAACGTCTGTCGTCACGAACGCCAACTTGGCTTGGGCGTTGTCGATGATCCATTGCGCCTCTTTGACATGCAGCTTGCCATTGACCGGGACCACGGCCCCGCCGGCCCACCAAACGCCCCACATCAAAACCAAATACATCGGATGGTTGCGCATGAACAAGGCCACGCGATCGCCTGGCTGCAGCCCTGAACGCCTCAAGCGCTCGGCCACCCCTGCTGCAGCATTGGCCCACCCCTCATAGGTCAGCAGCAAGTCTGAGCCCGAGTAGATCGCCGGACTCTGCCCACGCAGCCTCGCCTGCTTTTGTAACAATTCAGCCATCGCCATGTTCGAACCTCCTCAACTAAGGGGCAGGCAGTGCAGCCCACCAGATCTGTACCGACAGAATGCCAGAAAGTGGGGCTGTATTGCTTCGCCTGTCAGACAACTGGCGTCACGCAGGGCACAATCAAGGCCACCCCGAAACAACCTGTGGCATCTCAAGGAGGCCCAATGTCTGCAGCACTTCAAATGTTGACCTCGCCCTGGCGGCAGTTGGCGCAGGATATGCGTTGGTCTTACCTGCCCCCATTGATGGTTTACATGGCGGCTGGCGTACAGGGCCTGACGGGCATCGTCGGGACCTTTTTTGTCAAAGAATATCTCGGTATTTCAGCCGAGTTCTTGGCTGCACTGGCCTTTTGGGCAGGCATCCCATGGGCTTTGAAGATGCCGATTGGTCACCTCATTGATGTGCTTTGGCGCTTCAAGTCTGGGTTTGTCATTTTGGGGGCGAGCCTCATCGCCTGTAGCCTCTTGATCATGGCGGCCCTGATTGCCAGCCCCGAGCAAATGGCCGCACTGGCTCCGATTCCGTTCTGGTTTGTGCTCGCAACCTTGCTGAGTCCCGTGGGCTATGTCTTGCAAGACGCCACCGCCGACGCCATGACCGTCGAAGCTGTGCCGCACACGGACACCAATGGGCGCCCCATTGACCCGCTTGAACTCAAGCGCATGCACACCACCATGCAAACCCTGGGCCGCGTTGCCATCATCGGCGGCACGGTCGTGGTGGCATTGTTGAACCTGTGGGTGTTCTCTGACGTTGCGCAGATGGATGAAGCCACCAAGACATTAACCTATCGCAATGTGTATTTGATGGGCTTGGTTATCCCAGTGCTATCGGTCAGCGGGCTTGGCGTGGCTTGGTGGCAGCGCCAACAACGCATCCAAGCGTGCATCGCAAGCGGCATGAGCCCGGCACATGCGCGCTTGCAAGTCAACGGGCAACCAGAATCCACACCGCCCAACGCCATGCTTTTGTTGGGTAGCGCGATTTTTGTGGCGTTCACGTTGAGCGTAGGCCTGTCCAATTGGCGCTACAGCCAAGAACTGATATTTGCGGGCTCCATGGTGATCATCGGGATACTCATGCGGCGCTTGGTCCAAGAGCTCGATCCGCGTGCGCGCCAAACGCTGGTGGGGACTGCTTTGGTGATCTTCATGTTCAGAGCGACGCCCAGCCCGGGGCCAGGAGTCTCATGGTGGACCATTGACGTCTTGGGATTCGACCAAGCGTTTTTCTCGGTCTTGTCTTTGATCGCCAGCATCCTCACGTTGGTGGGTATGTTTGCTTTTCGCCGCTTCATGGCCGAACGAAGCATTTTTGATGTGGTCATTTTCCTCACACTGGCCTCTTTGATTTTGGGCTTGCCAACGGTGGGGATGAGCTTGGGCCTGCACGAGTGGACGGCGGCGCACACAGGCGGCGTCGTGGACGCGCGATTTATCGCGCTCGTCGACACAGCATTGGAATCCCCCCTGGGACAAATCAGCATGATTCCCATGCTCGCGTGGATC
>CBFIFT010000059.1:0-11713 GCA_965661935.1 Burkholderiaceae bacterium
GAAGGCTGGACAGGAGCACCTGCGAGTTGGATTCGGCGATGGGCTCAAAACTTGCGCAGAGCAAAGTGACGACAGCAAATGTCTTGCGCGTGGCGGGCCTTCCTGCGCCTATTCATGGGCTTGTGACGGCAGAAAGCGACGCCATTTCTGCCGCGAAAAAGATTGGATACCCAGTCGTGATCAAACCCAGCGATCGAGATCGCGGCGAGGGGGTAACTGTTGACGTTTCAGATGAAGCCGGCCTTCAACTGGCTTTTGCGCACGCGAAAGAATCATCGAGATCTAAACAGGTGATCGTTGAGCGCCAAGTGGCCGGGGTTTGTCACCGCCTGTTTGTTGCCAATGACAAGCTGCTCTACGCCGTCAAGCGGCACCCCATGTCCGTCACCGGAGATGCCCAGCACACCATCCAAGAACTGGTCGACGCCGAAGTCGCCAATCAAGCCAACAAGCCACCTTGGCTTCGCTCAGAAATCAAACCCCTCGATGACTTGGCGCTGAAGGCCATTGAAGCGCTCGGCTTCAGCGCCGAGTCCATCCCAGACTCCGGTGTCAACATTCCATTGCGTCGAATCGAATCCACCGAATGGGGCGGCGTGGATGAAGAAGTAACGGCAGCCGTTCACCCTGAAAACTCAAAGATTGCTGTTCAAGCGGCAACGCTATTTGGCCTGCACGTTGCTGGCATAGACATCATCAGCCCAGACATCACCCAACCATGGTTTGCCAACGGGGCGATCATCAACGAGGTGAACTTTGCCCCCTTGTTGGGAGGGGCAGAGATATCTAGGTCCCACATCCCCGCATTCTTCGCTGAGTTCATGGATGGAACTGGCAAGATACCGATTGAATTTTTCGAAACCGACACGTCTGCCCTGGACTTTCAGCAGCAACAAACAGCTCAAGGAAAGCGTTGCTACATCGTCAGTGCTGATCGTTGCTTGGACGAATCAGGCAATGAGATTTTTATGCCATTCAAAGACGCCAGGCGACGGGTTAAGGCGTTGACCCTTAGGAACGAAGTAGATGCAATAGCCGTCTGCTCGCAGCCCCTTGCGGGCTAGCAACCATTGTGAAGTTTCCACCGGTCTTCATGTCCAATCATTTTGACAAACTCGGGCACCCGACACCGCGCTGCTTCACTTGTTGCGCTTGATTGCGCCGAGGCTTGCGGGTGGGGCGAAACAGCTTGGGTTGGCAAATGCGGTGAAATGGCGGCTAAGAACCCAACGAAGCAAGCAACAACGACCACCTGGCTGACGTGAAGCATTTGAATGGGCTCCCGCTGCTGTACTTCACACACATTGCCGGGGCATAGCTGTGCCTTCTCTTTGTTGAACAAGTTGTAGACCTTGCAACCAAAACAGATGCCAAAAGCTGATTCGAAAAACAAGAGAAGCAAACAACTGACGCAAGTCAGCAAATTGATTGGACCTTTGACGTTGTTGAAGACAATCAACACCATCATGGTCGAGGCAAGCACCAAGCCAATGCCCCAAGCAAACCTCTTCTGCGGTGCACCGACATACTCAGCTCTTTGATTTTTCACAAGGAATCGAGCAAGCACCAGCGTTGGCGAGTAGCGTGGATTGATGACCACCCGAATCAGAAAATCAATGAAAAAGGCAACAATGACCAGCTTGGTCAGCGCAAAGTCCCCCTTAAACCAGGCGTTCATGAACGCAACAAGCCCGATGAAGAACATGATGCCCGCAGCCCCACGAACCTCACGCTCATTGAGTACACGCACTGAGTAGTCCGGATGGACTTCGCCAAACATAAATATATTAGTCATTGCTTAATTATCCACGAAGGCTTGGTTTGTGATCAGCCGTACTCAAGGCATCGGCAATTGATTCTGGCTTAAACCACGCGCTGGCATGGGTCGAGGCAGTCGTCCCTGAAGTTTTCACTTCAACCCAGCGCCAGTCACGACATCAGCCCTCATAAGTTCGAACGGCCTCGTCAAACAGCGCTATGCAAAATGTCTAGGGATTGGGGGGAGTGCCACCGCTTGCCAAAAAACCACCAAGTAGAAAGCTGGCTGGCTGGCTCACTCCACCGTCACACTCTTGGCCAAATTGCGTGGCTTGTCTACGTCGGTGCCCCGCGCGCAGGCCGTGTGATAGGCCAACAACTGCAACGCGACCACGTGCAAGATAGGGCTGAGCAAGCCGTAGTGCTCTGGCATGCGAATGACGTGAACGCCTGCGCTGGCATGGATGTGGCTGTCGCCATCTGCCAGCACGTACAGCACGCCGCCGCGTGCTTGCACTTCTTGCATGTTGCTTTTGAGCTTTTCAATCAACTCGTCATTGGGCGCGACGGTGACGACCGGCATGGCCTCTGTCACCAGGGCGAGTGGGCCATGTTTCAGTTCGCCAGCGGGGTAGGCTTCGGCGTGGATGTAACTGATTTCTTTGAGTTTGAGAGCGCCCTCTAAGGCAATGGGGTAGTGCCTTCCACGCCCCAGAAACAAGGCGTGTTCTTTGGGCACAAAGGCTTCAGCCCAAGCCATGATTTGTGGCTCTAGCGCCAACACCGACTGCAGCGCGGCAGGCAAATGGCGCATGTCAGCCAGGTGCTCAGCTTCTTGTTCTGCGCCCAAGCGGCCTTTGCTTTTGGCCATGGCCAGCGTCAGTAAAAACAACGCTGCCAATTGGGTGGTGAATGCCTTGGTCGATGCCACGCCAATCTCTACCCCAGCGCGCGTGACGTAAGCCAGTTCGCACTCGCGCACCATGGCTGAGGTGGCGATGTTGCAAATGGTGAGTGTGTGCCGCATACCCAATGACTGTGCATGTCGCAGGGCCGAGAGCGTATCAGCTGTTTCACCGCTTTGACTGATGACAACGACCAGCGCGTTGGGCTGAGGCACGCTGGTGCGATAGCGGTATTCGCTGGCGATTTCAACGTCAGTCGGTATGCCCGCCACGGCCTCTAGCCAGTACTTGGCGACACAACCGCTGTAGTAGCTGGTGCCGCACGCCAAAATCAGCACACGATCAACTTGGGCAAAGATGCGCCCTGCGGCTTGGGGATCTTTTTGGTGGGGGCCGTTGAACAACCCAGCATCGATGCCCAAAACACCCTCTAGCGTGTCGGCCAGGGCGCGCGGTTGTTCAAAGATTTCTTTTTGCATGAAGTGGCGGTAAGGGCCTAACTCAACCGCCACACTGTAGGCCTGCACAGTTTGTACGGCGCGCTCTTGCGCCTGCCCTTGGGCGTCAAAGACTTGCGCGCCGGCACTGGTTAAATCGACCACGTCGCCGTCTTCGAGGTACATGATTTGATCGCTCACCCCGCCCAATGCCATGGCGTCGCTGGCCATGAACTGTTCGCCCTCGCCAATGCCCACAACCAACGGCGACCCAAGCCTGGCGCCCACCAGGCGCTCAGGTTCATTGGCATGAAAGACGGCAATGGCGTAGGCCCCCTGCAGTTGCCGCACAGCCTCGCTCACCGCGCGCAACAGGTCACCTTGGTAGAGGCTGTCGATCAAATGCGCCACCACTTCGGTGTCGGTTTGGCTAGAAAACACATAGCCTTGCTTTTGCAGTTGGGCACGCAAAACATCGTGGTTCTCGATGATGCCGTTGTGCACCAAGGCCACATGTCCAGGCGCATCACCTGGCTGTGCACTGTCGATGTTGGGGCCGTGGCTAAAGTGTGGGTGGGCGTTGTGCACCGCCGGCGCCCCGTGGGTGGCCCAGCGGGTATGGGCAATGCCTAGCGAGCCAGCCAGGCCCGTTTGATCAATTTGCTCTTGGAGCTCTTTGACCCTTGAGGTGCTGCGACTGCGTTTCAGGCCGCCCGCGTGCAGCGCGACGCCACACGAGTCATAGCCCCGGTACTCAAGTCGCTGCAAGCCTTGTAACAAGATGGGGATGATGTCTCTGACTGCAATGGCGCCAACAATGCCACACATAGTTTTTCCTAGCCAATTGAGGGGTGGGTGGCGCGCACGCTTCGTGTGCCCGCTAACGTTTGATTTTAGGGCCTAGCTGCCCCTCAATTCGCGCCTCGAAAAACCCGCGCAAGGTAGCGGCCAGTGTGACTTTGCGCACACTCAGCAACCGATTCTGGTGTGCCTTGGGTCACCACCGTACCGCCACCTGCGCCGCCTTCAGGGCCCATGTCGACGATCCAGTCTGCGGTTTTGATGACGTCTAGGTTGTGCTCAATGACCACCAAGGTATTGCCAGCATCTCTGAGTCGGTGCAGCACCTTGAGCAACATGTCTATGTCGGCAAAGTGCAAGCCTGTCGTGGGTTCATCGAGCACATAAAGGGTTCGCCCCGTGTCGCGCTTGGATAGTTCTAAGGCGAGTTTGACGCGCTGGGCTTCACCACCCGACAGCGTGGTCGCACTTTGGCCAAGCCTGATGTATGACAGGCCCACATCCATCAAGGTTTGCAACTTGCGTGCGATCACCGGTACGGCCGAGAAGAAGTCAAGGGCTTGCTCTACTGTCATACCCAATATCTCGGCTATGTTCTGGCCTTTGTAGCGAACCTCTAGCGTTTCTCGGTTGTAGCGCAGGCCTCGACACACGTCACAAGGCACATACACGTCTGGCAAAAAGTGCATCTCGACCTTCACCAGCCCCTCGCCTTGACACGCCTCGCAACGCCCGCCGCTGACGTTAAACGAGAAACGGCCCGGCCCATAACCTCGCTCACGGGCATCAGGGGTTTCCGTCATCAAGTCACGGATGGCCGTGAACACGCCGGTATAAGTCGCAGGGTTGCTGCGGGGGGTGCGCCCGATGGGTGACTGGTCGACGCTGATGACTTTATCTAGCTGGCCCAAGCCCTCTACGCCGTCGCATTCGGCAGGCTCGGCATGGGCGCGGTGCAGCTGATGTGCGGCAGCCAAATATAGTGTGTCGTTGACCAAGGTCGACTTGCCCGACCCCGAGACGCCGGTCACGCAGGTCATCAAACCCAGCGGAAAATCCACGCTGATGTTTTTGAGGCTGTTGCCGCGGGCGTTGATGACCCTCACCACTGCATCGCTGCGCACGGGTTGGCGAGTTGCCGGTACCGCGATTGACTTGGCACCACTGAGGTACTGCCCAGTCAGCGATTCGGGGTTAGCGGCCACCTGAGCAGGGGTTCCTTGCGCGGTCACGAAACCGCCATGAACGCCGGCGCCAGGTCCCATGTCTACCACGTGGTCTGCGCACCGAATCATGTCCTCGTCGTGCTCAACCACCAGCACGGTATTGCCCAAATCGCGTAGGTGCTGCAGCGTGCCCATGAGCTTGTCGTTGTCTCGTTGGTGCAGGCCAATGCTGGGCTCATCCAGCACATACATCACGCCCGACAGGCCCGAGCCAATTTGGCTGGCCAAGCGAATGCGTTGTGATTCGCCGCCAGACAGTGTCTCGGCGCTGCGCGACAACGACAAATACGACAGCCCAACATCGTTCAAAAACTTCAGGCGGTTGGCGATTTCGCGAACCACCTTTTCAGCCACCTCTGCCTTGCCGCCAGACCACTCCAAGCCATCGAAGTAACTCCACGCTTGGCTCAACGTCATGTGACCCACTTGATGAATCGCGCAACGTTGCGCCCCCTCACCGATATAAACATGGCGCGCGTCTCGCTTGATGCGAGCACCATGGCAGTCTGGGCAGGGTTGCAAGCTGCGAAATTGGGTGAGTTCCTCTCGCACAGCAGTTGAGTCGGTCTCGCGGTAGCGCCGCGTGAAGTTGGGCAGGACGCCCTCAAACGGGTGAGATGTGACGCGCTTTTTACCGGCAGTGCGACCACTGCCCATGGTGTAGCTGAACTCGATCTCCTCATCCCCAGAACCGTGCAAGATCACCTGTTGCACGGCCAACGGCAGGTTCTCGAACGGGGTCTCGACATCGAAGCCATAGTGAAGCGCCAATGACTGAAGCATTGAAAAATAATAGGCATTGCGGCGATCCCAGCCTTTGATGGCACCGCTGGCCAAGCTCAACTCTGGGAAAGCCACCACCTTGTTGGCATCAAACACATCGCTGCTGCCCAGTCCGTCACAGGTCTCGCACGCACCTGCTGGCGAGTTGAATGAAAACAACCTGGGCTCAAGTTCGGGCAGTGCATGCTGACAAACGGGACATGCAAAGTGAGCACTCATGAGGTGCTCGACTTGTCCGTCCATATCCAAAGCAATGGCTCGACCCTGCGCGATTTGTAACGCCGACTCAAAGCTCTCAGCAAGCCGTTGCTCGATGCCTGCTCGCACCTTGATGCGATCCACAACCACATCGATGTTGTGCTTGTCTTGCTTCTTGAACGTCGGCATGTCTTGGGCCTCAACGACCTGCCCGTTGATGCGAAAGCGAACATACCCAAGGGCCTGCATGCGCGAAACCAGGTCGGCAAACTCACCCTTCTTTTCGCGTGCTATGGGGGCCAGCACCATGACGCGGGTTTGCTCAGCCAGCCCCATCACTTGGTCAACCATTTGGCTCACACTCTGGGCGCGCAAGGGCAAGTCGTGATCGGGGCAGTGGGGGGTACCCGCGCGCGCAAACAGCAGCCGCAAGTAGTCGTGGATTTCGGTGACTGTGCCCACCGTCGAGCGCGGGTTGTGGCTGGTGGCTTTTTGCTCAATGGCGATGGCAGGCGAGAGACCTTCAATCCAATCGACATCGGGCTTGTCCATCAAATGCAAGAACTGACGGGCGTAGGCAGACAGGCTTTCTACGTAACGCCGCTGTCCCTCGGCATAAAGGGTGTCAAAAGCCAGGCTCGACTTACCCGAACCGCTCAGCCCAGTGATCACAGTCAGCTGACCCTTGGGCAAATCGATGTTGATGTTTTTGAGGTTGTGCGTGCGAGCGCCTCGCACACTCAACCGGGTGTTCTGGGCAAACCCTTGGGGCGTTACGGATTCTGGGGCGTTCATTTTCTCGTTCACAATGGCATTCACCGGGCAACCGCACATCATAAGCCGCCTGTCCCGTGAAAGGAATCGATCCTTGTGTGTAGCGCACAATAACGGCTTTGCCCAGACGAAGCGCCTGAATCTCGCTGTTGCTTTTTGACACCGTGAACCTGACCACACCCGACCACACCATGACGCCGCACGAGCGGCGCGCCAGCCTCTCCCTAGCTGGACTTTTCGCCATGCGAATGCTGGGCCTGTTTTTGGTATTGCCCGTTTTCGCGCTAGAGGCCGCCCACTACAGCGGTGGCGATCACGCCGCCAAAGTGGGGTTAGCCATGGGCATTTATGGCCTCGTGCAAGCCTGCTTGCAAATTCCGATGGGGGCAGCCTCCGACCGCTGGGGGCGCAAGCCCGTGTTGGTGCTGGGCTTGCTGATTTTCGCTTTGGGCAGCGCCATAGCGGCCTCAGCGACAAGCATAGACGGCTTGCTCGTTGGGCGAGCCATACAGGGGGCGGGCGCCATATCAGCGGCCATCACAGCCTTGCTCTCCGACCTAACCCGCCCGCAGGTGCGCACCAAGGGCATGGCATTGGTGGGGATTAGCATCGCCGCCATGTTTGCCTTGTCTTTGCTGATCGCCCCACCCTTGGCGGCGCGCATCGGGTTGTCAGGTCTGTTTGGGTTGACCGCTTTCATGGCCTTGCTTGGCGTCATGCTGACGCTTTTTGGAGTCCCCGCCGAGCCCGCTAGAGCGCGCTCCACCAGCGGTTGGATCGACCTCAAGGCGGTCGTACAAAATGGCACGCTGCTGCGTTTAGATTGGGGCGTGTGGAGCCTTCACACCGTTCAAATCGCGATGTGGATGGGGGTGCCAGCGCTGCTTGTACAAGCCGGTCTCGCAAGCGCTGAGCACTGGAAGCTTTATCTACCCGCGCTGGTGGCCTCGATTTTGGTGCTGGGTGGGGTTTTATTTCGCCTCGAGCGAAAAGGCCACATGAAGTCCGTCATGTTGTTTTCCATCGCTTTGCTGGCTTTGGTGCAACTCGGCTTGATTGGAGCCGGTCAATCTCAGATCGGCATCTTGGGCATGGGCTTGCTGTTGTTTGGGTTCTTTTTGGCGTTCAACGCACTTGAGGCCAGCCAGCCGAGCTTGGTCTCCAAACTGGCGCCAGCCCACCAAAGGGGTGCGGCGCTGGGGGTCTTCAACACCGCTCAATCATTGGGGTTCTTCACCGGCGGCGCCGCAGGTGGCGCCCTGCTGCAGTGGGGTGGCACCACGCTTTTATATGGTGCTTGCGCTGCGCTGCTTGTCGTTTGGTGGTGGTTTGCGCGGCGCTTGGACCTTAGCCACGCCACGCACTGAGTGACTCAGGGTGTCGGCTGGGGCTTAGCCGGCTTGGCGTCGCCTGGCACATAGGGGTCAACCATGTGCTCTGCCAAAGCGGTGTAAAGCGGCCGGCTCACCAGACGAGAAAGCAAACTGGCCAACATCGCGGCCGCCATCAGGGTGAGCACCAAAGCCCTGCCGTCAATCATCTCCATCACGATGATGAAACTGGTCAATGGCGCTTGGGTCACCGCAGCCAAAAACGCTGCCATGCCAATCGCAATCAACACCGGTGCCATGTCCGCCGCAATGTGCTCACCAATCAACTGCGCAATGTCGTTGCCAATGCCAGCGCCAATCGAAAGAGACGGCGCAAAAATGCCCCCGGGCACCCCGCACCAAGTGGTGATCCAAGTGGCAATGAATTTCAGCAGGGCATAAAGCTGCGTCACGTCGCTTTCGCCCACCAACATCTTGCGAACCTCTTCACCCCCGGCGCCAAAGGTCGCCCCCCCGGTGCTCAGTCCGATGATGGCAATGGCCAATCCGCCCGCACCGGCAAAACGCACTGGGTAGCGAGCACGCAAGCGGTTCAATGCACTTGGGGCACCGGTCAATGACATCAACAGCGCGCGAGAAAAAAGCCCGCCCGCCAAACCGCACACCACGGTCACCAAAACAGAGGGCAGCAGGCTCTCCCAGCCCAAGTGAGGCACGCGTATGGAACCAAAATAACTGTAGTTACCAAAAGCTGAGACCGAAACCAAACCGGCCAGCACAATGGCCGCAATGATCAAACCGCTTGAGCGAGATTCAATTTTGCGAGCCAATTCTTCAATGGCAAACACCACACCGGCCAGCGGTGCATTGAAAGCCGCCGCAATGCCGGCCGCACCACCCGCGACCAACAGCGCTTGTTCGTTCAAGGCTGACCCCGGGCGAATCCAACGGCGCGCATTGTGCATCACCCCGGCAGCAATTTGGACAGACGGGCCCTCGCGCCCCAGCGACAAACCCGCCATCAAGCCCAAGGATGCCAAACCCACCTTGGCCACCGTCAACCTCAAAGATACAAAGTGCCGCCGGGCTAAGCCGGGCAAATTGGGGTCTAGCGCACTGATGACCTGCGGAATGCCTGAGCCCGCGGCACCAGGAACAAATGAGCGCGTCAGCCACACGATTGCCATCGTGATGGCTGGGGTCCAAATCAGCACACTCCAGCGCCAAGTGTCGCTGACGTGCAAAAAGATTTCAAAGCACCACTCAGCCAACATCGTGAATAGCACCACCACCAAACCGGCTGTGATCGCATAGCTCAGCACAATGCCCCGATCAAACCACGCCCGCCCGTCACGCAGCTCGTGCTGCAAGTTCTCCAGAAAATTAGGCTCTTGGGTGTGGCGGCTCATGAGAACCCCATTGTGCATGAAGGGTTACCGCTGACCAGCCGCCGATGCGCGGCTGGGCCAGCAAGCGTTGCTGACAGTCAACACTGGCAGCTCCAAGCAGTTGGCCAAGCAAGTCCCATCGAGCATTTGGGTTGGGGCACAATAGGGCTTTTCGAAACCCTATTAAAGGACTGCGCATCATGGCATCCGTCAACAAAGTCATCCTCGTCGGCAATTGTGGCCGCGACCCAGAAATCCGCTACCTGCCCTCGGGTCAAGCTGTTGCCAACGTGAGCATTGCCACGTCAAGCCGCCGCAAAGACCGCAATACAGGCGAAATGGTGGAAGACACCCAATGGCACCGCGTGACCTTTTACGACCGGCTCGCTGAAATTGCAGGCGAGTATGTCAAAAAGGGACGCCCCATTTACGTCGAGGGGCGCTTGAAATACGGCAAGTACACCGACAAAGATGGCCAAGAAAAAAACACCGTTGATATCGTGGCCAACGAGATGCAACTGTTGGGTGGCCGAGAAGGCGGCGGCGCCCCTTCAGCGGGTGGATCTGATTACAGCGCCCCGCGTCAAGCACCCCGCCAGGCACCTACTGCGGCGCCAGCCCCAGCCAGTCGCCCAGCCGGTGGCTTTGACGACATGGACGATGACATTCCATTTTGATGGCGCTCGTTCTCCACAAGCAGCGTGCCCCAGGCACGCTTTTTTGTTTTCTGCGGCCCCCTTGGTGCGCCGCTGAACCAGCCAGCCAGAGCGCCTAAAATCAACCCATGATCGCAATCAAACAAGAATTACTCTCAGCTTTGGCCCAAGCGCTGGCCCAAGTGGCGCCTGAGCACCCCATCGCGGCGAATTTTGAAGCCCCCAAGCAGGCCAGCCATGGTGACCTAGCCTGTACCGCCGCCATGCAACTGGCCAAGCCCATGCGCCAAAACCCAAGGCAAGTCGGCGAAGCCATCATGCAAGCCCTGGCGCAGCAGCCTGCGGTCGAGCAATGGGTGCAAGAGATGGACTTGGCTGGGCCAGGCTTCATCAACCTGCGCCTCAAGCCTCAAGCCAAACAAGCTGTGATTGGCGAAGTACTCAATCAAGGCCAGCGCTTTGGCCGACAACCCGAGACGCATGAAAAAGTGCTCGTTGAGTTTGTGTCAGCCAATCCCACGGGGCCTTTGCACGTGGGGCACGGCCGGCAAGCGGCGTTGGGTGATGCCATTTGCCACCTGCTGGATAGTCAAGGCATGGCAGTCCACCGCGAGTTTTACTACAACGACGCTGGCGTGCAAATCAACAACCTCGCTTTGTCGGTGCAAGCGCGAGCAAAAGGACACGCTCCTGGCGATGCCGATTGGCCAGAGAGTGCCTACAACGGCGACTACATCACCGACATCGCCCAAGCGTTCATGAGCGGGGCGACCACAACCGCAGACGATCGCAGCTTTACTGCAACAGCCGATGCCGATGACTTAGACAGCATCCGCCAATTTGCGGTGGCGTATTTGCGACGCGAGCAAGACTTGGACTTGCAGGCATTCGCCGTTCAGTTCGATCAGTACTACCTCGAGTCCAGCCTTTACACCGAAGGCCGTGTGGCGCAAGCCGTTGCCAGTTTGCAAGCAGCCGGCAAAACCTACGAGCAAGATGGCGCCCTTTGGCTTAGGTCGACCGACTATGGCGACGACAAAGACCGTGTCATGCGCAAAGCAGACGGCAATTTCACCTATTTTGTGCCTGACGTTGCATACCACGTGAGCAAGTGGGAGCGCGGCTTTCACCGCGTGGTCAACATCCAGGGCTCTGACCACCATGGCACGATCGCTCGGGTGCGAGCTGGGCTGCAAGCGCTCAACATGGGCATTCCTAAAGGTTTTCCCAGCTACGTTTTACACACCATGGTTCGCGTCATGCGAGGCGGCGAAGAGGTGAAAATTTCTAAACGCGCGGGCAGCTATGTGACCCTGCGCGATCTCATCGAATGGACCAGCGCCGACGCGGTTCGTTTCTTTTTGCTAAGCCGAAAGCCCGACACCGAATACATTTTCGACATCGACTTGGCGCTGTCTAAAAACAACGAAAATCCCGTCTATTACGTGCAATACGC
>CBFIFT010000060.1:0-11685 GCA_965661935.1 Burkholderiaceae bacterium
CGGGATTGATCGCAACGTCGGTCTGTATGAACGGTAAATAGTCGCCAGTCTCGCGTTGTTTGGCGCTGACGATCCCAGCTGTGACCGTGTTGGACAGGCCATAAGGCGATCCAATGGCGATGACCCACTCGCCCACTCGCAATGCATTGGCATCACCTGTTTGCACTGCGCGCAAGCCCTCTGCTTCAATCTTGACAATGGCTACGTCGGTGCGACTGTCAGAGCCCACCACTTTGGCCGTGAACTCACGCTGATCGGGTAGCGTGACGACCAACTCATCCGCTCCCTCGATCACGTGAGCATTGGTCATGATGTAGCCGTCAGCACTGATGACAAAACCCGAACCAACGCCCCTTGGCCGTGAGCGCTCGCTCTCTTGAGCTGGCGCCTCTCCAAAACCCGGGGGTATCGGCATCCCAAAGCGACGGAAGAACTCAAGCATGTGGGGATCGATACCCGCTCCACCAGAGCGCGCTTTGACTTTTTCCACCGCACGAATGTTGACCACCGACGGACCCACGGCGTCTACCAGAGCCGTAAAGCTTGGCAAGCCAGTCACCAATGCGGGAGCCTCGGCTCTTGCGACGCTTGTCGGCGCGTACCAAGTCACCCAAGCCACGCTGGCGGTGATGAATGACGCGAAAAGTATTTTGCGCCATGAGCGCGGACGATGCGTAAGGGTGGCAGATTGGTTTGACTTCATGGCTTCCTCCGTTTGGTTATTCGCACAACATATGGGCACACCCATTGCCATGTCGCATGGGACTTGACGCTTATTTCTTTAGATTGGGCGCGTTTTCCTGCAATTCAAGGTTGAATGCATCTGCCATGCGCTGCAGTGTGCGCAACGGCACTTCACCCACCAGAGTGAGGCGGGCTGCCCCACCCTCTCGAACCAGCGTATGGGTCGCACCTTGACGAATCGCTCTTGCGACAGGCTCATTGAATGGGGCCTCAGCGGGCTCATAAAAAACAGATACCGAGGCCAAACCGTCTGAAAAAGCCCATTGCAGCGGCCGTTGCGGTAGCGGCTGCCTTTGACCCTTTCGAAGTTGCGCCCCCGTCGGATAAAAGCCCCAAGGTTGCGCATGCAATTGGAGCCCCCAATCAGCCGGGTCGACAGTTTGAACTTCATGAATATCGGTCACGAACCCTGCGGGCGGCTTCATCGCTTGAACAATCGCATCGGCGTCAATGTTGATTTCAGTATTTAGCTCTGAGAACACCGACTGCTCTAATACGCGCTCGGCGTCCACAGACAGGGTTTGCATTTTCAAGACCAAGCCGGTTTGCGCATCGCGCCATATTCTGTAGCCCCAACGCAGGTCGTCGGTCGGCAATATTTCAAATACGCGCGCGTCTCTCCCCGCCATGCGATCGGCCCCTACACCTCGCAAGTTGTAATACTGAGTCATGCTTTGCAACGGCGAAGACGACAGGCCAGAAAAAAGACCCAGGTCCTGGCGCTCTTCACTCACCCAGCGCTTGCTGTCGGGCCAAATCGTGATCACCTGGTCACCGTAACGAAATGACGTACGGGGTTCGCCACTCAAGACATCCACCCGTTCGACGGCCAGATCGCCCTTCATGGCGTGCGTGACCCGCGCAGACACCACTTGCGACCCTACATGGATCACCAGCGTGCCTTGGTAAGTGTGGCGCAGGGGTGCTTGTTGAACCTCATGCAACCAGTCGGTCAGTGGCATGGACGCCTCTTGCCCGCGCAGGCCAGAGCCAAAGAGCAACAGCCCAGCAATTGCCACCGGTCCGATTAAACCGGACAGTCTCCGCCTTAAACCGGACGGCTGGTGCTTGGGCTTCATCAAATCGAGACTTGGCATTCAGCGCTCCAGTGCCACATTGCGTGCATAACTTGCCGGGAAGGCTGCACCTGCGGACCAGCCACCCCACTGGCGATGGCGATCAATCAACGCGTCGACCCGGGGGTCTCTTGCAACGCCTTCAACAACCAGTACATCTTGCGCAAGCGGAGTGGAGGCAATCAAGGCGGTTGGCGCAACCTCTGGTCTCTGCGCCACCATGGCATCGGGATTGGACGCATCACCCACCCACAACACCCAAGAGCCCACACCCAAGACAACAGCAGCAACCCAAGACCACGCGTATCTCGCGTCGTTTGCAGCCACAGCCGGAGGCACAGGTTGCGTCAGGCCCTCACCCCCGACAATCGCGGTCCGTCTGCGTGCCACAGGCTCCTCGTGCTGAACCCGATGTAAGGCCTGAAATAAGCGCTCAGTCTGTGCTGGGTCTGGCAGGGATTCATTACGCAATGCCGCGCGGACCCCCATTTGCATGCGCCACTGTTCGAGGGCCGCGTCATCAAAGTCCTCATCAACGGGCCACTGCTCAAGCGCGTCATCATGCAACGCACTGAGCCATTCGCGATTGGGTTTATGAGTCTTTTTAGTCACCAGCGTTTACCTCTGGAAGGGTTCAAAAAAGGGTGAATGAGCCTGGCAATCTCTTCGCGAGCCCGAAATATCCTTGACCGCACCGTGCCAACTGGTGAATCCATTGCTGACGCAATTTCTTCATAGCTCATACCCTCTATTTCTCTCAGTGTGATGGCCTCGCGCTGCCCTTGGGGCAAACTTGACAGTGCTTGCTCCAGCGCCTGCGCCAACTCTTGGCTTGCCAAAATTGACTCAGGTGTCGCCGGATCAATGCTTTGCGTATGAGAGTCTGGTTGGGCGAGAAAAGTTTCATGGGCGGCGTCTATGTCGACCATTGAGACGGTGTGTGCCTCACGGCTTTGCGCCATCAAGTGTTTTTTAGCGGCGTTCACGGCGATGCGATACAACCACGTATAGAACTGCGCATCCCCCCGAAAATCAGCCAACGCCTTATACGCTCTGATGAATACTTCTTGAGTCAAATCTTCGGCCGCATGAGTATCCTTGACCCAACGCCCAATCAAGCGATTGACGCGTGCTTGGTATTTCATCACCAACGCGTCAAAAGCGCGATCGTTGCCGCTCAGACAAGCCTGTATCAGCCAATCATCACCGGTTGCTAACGGCGCTTGGCGGTCTGGCGTGCTCGAGCCTGTCAATGGCGGCTCCTAGGCGCGGCAAGTTCGCCTCTCGTAGGCTGCTGCTCTTGATACCAAACGGCTTGTCTTAAAGCCTGCCAGCGCTCGGGCATTGCGCGCGCGCTCAGGCGCACCAAGCGTCGGGCCATCAGTGGAGACTCTAGGGCAACAAACATGGTGTGTTGGAGGGGCAAAATCAAAGTTAGTTCCACACAATATGGCTTAACCTTCACGCCGTTGTACCCGTTGGGGCACCAACTCCAGAGGCCATCTTCGCTCTGCTCAACCGCGGCGTGCCAAGCCAGCTGACCCGACTGCGCGTGGCGCCATTGCCTCGATAGACCCCATGCGCTCACGGCGGCAGCCAGCGACAAGGCTACGATCCAAACGGTGGGGGTAGGTTGGCGCAGCGCAAAAAAAACGCATATGGCAAACAGCAGGCTACAAGAAAGTCCAGCGGCGATCACGCCCCAAACAAAACGCCCCACCGGGTAAGAAACCGATGGGGCGCTGTACATACTGCCTAAAAGCTCAACTGAATCGCTTGAAGACCAAACTGCCGTTGGTTCCACCAAATCCAAAATTGTTCTTCAGAGCAACGTCAATCTTGGCGTCCCGCGCCACATTTGCGCAGTAATCCAAATCGCATTCTGGATCTGGGCTATCCAAATTGATGGTAGGCGGGACCTTCTGATGGTAGACCGACAGCGCTGTGAACACGCTCTCGATACCGCCAGCCCCGCCGAGCAAGTGACCTGTCATGGACTTGGTCGAGCTGACCAGCGCCTTGTACGCATGATCGCCCAATGCTGCCTTGATGGCTTTGGTCTCATTGACGTCACCCAAGGGAGTTGAGGTGCCATGCGCATTCACGTAATCGACCTGGTCGGCGTTGATCTGAGCGTTTTTCATGGCGTTCAACATCGCGCGTCTCGGCCCGTCCATGTTGGGTGCGGTCATGTGGCCTGCATCAGCACTCATGCCGTAGCCCGATATCTCGGCGTAAATCTTGGCCCCTCGTGCCGTTGCACTCTCTAGGCTTTCAACTACCATGACGCCAGCGCCTTCGCCCAAGACAAAGCCATCGCGGTCCTTGTCCCAGGGGCGCGAGGCAGCCGCTGGATCGTCATTGCGAGTCGACAACGCACGCATCGAGGCGAATCCACCTAGCCCCAGTGGCGACACCGTGGCCTCGGATCCACCAGCGATCACAATGTCCGCGTCACCGTACTCGATCATGCGCGAGGCCTCACCAATGCTGTGAAGCCCCGTTGTACATGCTGTCACCACTGCCAAGTTAGGGCCCTTAAAGCCATGGCGCATGGAGACGTGGCCAGAAATCATGTTGATGATCGACGCGGGGACAAAGAACGGCGAAATTCGGCGTGCACCGCGGGCTGTCAGCTCGCCATGCATGCTTTCAATCAGCGGCAAACCACCGATACCCGAGCCAATCACGCAACCAATGCGCGTGGCCAACTCATCGTCTAGTTCATCGCCCTGTGGCAAACCAGCATCAGCCACTGCTTGCGCCGCTGCTGCGATGCCAAGGTGAATAAACCGATCCATGGTTCGCGCCTCTTTGGGATTGATGTACGCATCAATATCAAAGTCCTTCACTTCTCCAGCAATGTGACAGGAAAAGGTGGAGGCATCGAAATGGGTAATCGGTCCAATACCTGAGCGCCCAGCAAGCAAGCTTTCCCATGCATCTTGGACCGTATTACCGACTGGGGTCACACACCCCAAGCCAGTGATAACAACTCGACGTCGACTCATCGGCTACTTAAGCCTTGTGATGGGTGGTGGCGTAATCGATAGCCTGTTGAACGTTGGTGATTTTTTCTGCATCTTCATCGGGGATTTCGATGCCGAACTCATCTTCTAAGGCCATCACCAACTCAACCGTGTCTAGGGAATCAGCACCCAGATCGGCCACGAAGGCTTTGTCGTTTGTGACTTGGCTCTCTTCGACGCCCAGTTGCTCGGCGATGATTTTCTTCACACGTGTTTCAATATCACTCATCATGTCCCTCTGAGGGTTGTTTAACAATCGGATGACCATTTTAGCGGTCTTAATCTGCTTACCCGTAACCGGGTCATCGGCACAAATGAGTAATTACCCTGAACTTGTGCCAAAAATAATCATGCCATGAACATGCCGCCGTTGATGTGCAATTCTTGGCCGGTAATGTACGCGGCATGCGAACTAGCCAAAAAAGCCACTGCGTGGGCGATATCAGCAGGCTTGCCCAAGTGTCCCATAGGTATTTGGGACAACAGCGCTTGTTGCTGGCTTTCAGGCAGTTGCGCGGTCATATCGGTCTCAATAAAGCCAGGGGCCACACAGTTCACTGTGATGTTTCGGCTACCCAACTCTCGCGCCAATGCCCGCGTCATGCCTGCAACCCCGGCTTTGGCGGCAGCGTAATTCGCCTGCCCGGGATTGCCCGAGGCGCCCACGACCGACGTGATGCTGATGATGCGTCCGTATCGCTGTTTCATCATGGGTTTGATCGCGGCACGACTTAAGCGGAAAACAGCCCGCAAATTGGTATCTGCTACAGCATCCCAATCTTCGTCTTTCATCCGCATCGCCAAGGTATCGCGGGTGATACCAGCGTTGTTCACGAGCACATGCAGACCACCCATGTTTTTAACCATGTCATCGACTTGTTGATCAATGGCATCGAGATCATTGACATTGAGGCAGGCCCCACGGCAGCCCTCAAAACCAGCCAGTGCCTGGCTAATTCGATCTGCACCCGCATCTGTGGTTGCAGTTCCAACGACCCGCATACCTGCTTGGGCCAACGTGTGTGCAATGGCAGCGCCAATACCGCGAGAGGCTCCGGTGACCAAGGCCACGGGGTGGGCAATCAACTGTTCACTCATGATGTCAATAACTCTTTCACTTCGTCCAAAGTGGTCGGATCATACAGAGAAGCACAAGCCATTTCTGGAAGGATTCGCTTGGACATACCCGCCAAGACTTTGCCAGGCCCACATTCAACGACGGCGGATACGCCCATTCTTTGAATTTCGTGCATGGTTTCAACCCACCTGACTGGGTTGTAGGCCTGGCGCACCAGGGAGTCTTTGATGGCGGAGACATCGCTTTGAACCAGGACGTCCACGTTGTTAATGAGTGGAATCCGTGGGGCCTTGAGGTCCACCTCGATCAGCGCCTGCGCCAGACGATCGGCAGCAGGCTTCATCAGCCTCGAATGGAACGGCGCTGACACAGGCAGTGGCAATGCACGCTTTGCCCCTGCAGCCTTCAAGTCAACCATGGCTTGTTCAACGGCGGCCTTGGTCCCCGCAATCACAGTCTGCATCGGGTCATTGAAATTCACGGCTTGCACGACTTCACCTGAGTCAGCACCAAACTTTGCTTGCGACTGCGCACATACCGCGATCACTTGATCTGAGGCCATGCCGAGCACAGCGGCCATTGCCCCTTGGCCCACAGGCACAGCCTCTTGCATCGCTTGAGCGCGCAAACGCACCAAAGGAATGGCTTGTGTCAGCGTCAACGAGCCAGCCGCAACCAAAGCTGCATACTCGCCTAAGCTATGACCAGCGACCACACTAGGGAGGCTCCCCTTCGCGTCAATCCACGCTCGATAGGCAACCACCCCTACCAGCAACATGACAGGCTGCGTGTTGGTGGTCAGGGCCAAGTCTTCCTTGGGGCCCTCAGCGATCAAACGGCCCAAATTCTCGCCCAATGCGTCCGAGGCCTCTTGCACAGCATCACGCACGATCGGGAGATCACCCCACGCGTCGAGCATGCCAACCGATTGAGAGCCCTGTCCAGGAAATACAAATGCAAATTGTTTCATCATTGAAATTCACCCACAAATTCACATGCGAAGCAAAACAGCACCCCAGGTGAAGCCACCGCCAACCCCCTCAAGCAACACCGTTTGTCCGGTTTGAACCTGTCCATTGCGAACGCCATGATCCAGCGCCAACGGAATCGACGCTGCAGACGTATTGCCATGCTCATGAACGGTCACAACCACCCGCTCGGCCGGCAACTTGAGCTTTTTCGCCGTGCTTTGCATGATGCGGATATTCGCCTGATGAGGCACCAGCCAGTCCAGTTCGTCCAGGTCCATTCCAGCTTTGTCTAAAGCTGCACGGGCGGCGCCATCAAGCAAGCCAACGGCCAATTTAAAGACCGCCGGGCCGTCCATTTTCAAGGTTGGATCGCCCAAAATTTGCCCCCCAGAAACGGTACCCGGGGTGCACAAAATGTCGCGGTGTTTGCCATCGGCGTGGATGTCTGTCGCCAAAATCGCACTGCTCTGACCGTCATGCTCAGTAGCCTCTAAGACCACCGCACCTGCACCATCGCCAAAAAGCACGCACGTGGTGCGGTCGTTGAAATCCAAAATACGAGAAAACACCTCGGCTCCAACAACCAAGGCACAAGTCGCGGACCGCGCCCGCACCATGGCGTCGGCCACGCTCAGCGCATAGATAAATCCGCTGCAGACTGCCTGCACATCAAACGCTGGGCAGCCTGCTGCGCCATTTTCGCAGCCATCAGCCAACGCAGCCTGTGTGAGTTTGTGCTGCAAAATCGTCGCGGTGGATGGAAACACCATATCGGGCGTTGATGTGGCCACGATGATCAAGTCGACGTCTGACGCACTCCGACCAGCAGCCTTCAGGGCCCGAACGCAAGCTTCAAACGCCAAATCACTGCTGTTGACGTTGGGCTCAGCAAAGTGGCGCGCCGAAATACCCGTGCGCTCGACAATCCATTCGTCACTGCTCTCGATTCCCTTGGCTGCCAGTTGATCAACCAAGTCTTGATTGGTTAAGCGGCGAGGGGGCAGAAAACTGCCCGTGCCACTGATGCGTGAGTAAATGGTCATGCGTGCTTGTGCGGGTTTATTCAGCTTGTGGTGATGCGTCGGCAGCAACCATACCGCCTATGGTCAATAAAGCAAGTGAGGCTTGGGACTCAACGCGCTCGATTAAACGGTGTTGGGCCGCATCATATGCCTTGACCAGCGCATATCCAAATGCCACCTCGTCAGCAGAACCATGGCTCTTGAAAACCAAGCCGCGCAATCCCAACAGGGCGGCGCCGTTGTAGCGCTTGTGATCAACCCGCTCTTTGAAGCGAGCCAACACCGGCAAACTGATGAGCGCGACCAACCGGGTAAACCAATTTCTCGAAAACTCTTGCTTCAAGAGGGTAGAGACCAGTTGAGCCAAGCCTTCGCTGGCTTTGAGGGTCACGTTACCCACAAACCCGTCGCACACCACGATATCTGTGGTGCCGAGAAATATGTCATTGCCCTCAACGTTGCCATGAAAACGGATATACCCGCGCTCAGCGGCCTGCCGCAACAATTCGCCTGCCCGCTTGATGTTGTCCCCGCCCTTGATCGCCTCCTCACCACTGTTCAGTAACCCCACTGAGGGCGAAGAATTGGCGGTGGTGCACTGCACCAACGCAGAGCCCATCACCGCAAATTGCAACAGATGTTCTGGGCTGCACTCGACATTCGCGCCCAAATCGAGCATGGTCGTGCCGCCGCCTTTGACGTTGGGCATCTGTGAGGCAATGGCAGGCCGGTCAATGCCGGGGATGGTCTTGAGAACAAAGCGCGCGATGGCCATCAGTGCGCCGGTGTTACCAGACGAGACGGCGGCATGGGCATGTCCGTCGCGGACTTGCTCAATCGCACGGCGCATGCTCGAGTCTTTTTTACGGCGCAATGCAACCTCGATGGGGTCATCCATAGAAACCACTTCAGTGACTTCGATGCGCTCCACGCGAGGGTGACTCAACAATTGGGGGACAGACGCCCACACATCAGCCAGCCCGACGAGCTTGAGTCGGACATTGGGATGGGTTTGTAAAAAAGCCAAGCAAGCGGGCAGGGTTGCGCGCACCCCAGCATCGCCGCCCATGCAATCTACAGCGATCACCACTTCGTCGAGAGGTGAAAGCGCTGGGCTCAAAGCTTCAGACATGCAGCTGGACAAAACACGCGCTCACCGCTTCACGGGCGAGCACCTGACGTCCTCAGAAATTAAGCTTCAGACTTGGTCTTCACCACTTTGCGACCACGGTAGAAACCTGTGGGGCTGATGTGATGGCGCAAGTGCACTTCACCCGTGGTGGGCTCGAGCGCAATACCAGGCACGTTGAGTGCATTGTGTGAGCGGTGCATACCGCGCTTGGAAGGAGATTTTTTGTTCTGTTGGACGGCCATGGTTGGTCCTCTTCACGTTTGTGGGTATGTTTGGCTGCGGCACCATTGCGCTCAGCTCAAACGGCACGCATCGGCAGTTACCAATGCGCGAAACCTTGAATTATAGCTCGCGAAAAGCACTTTCTTCAACCTTCCCCCAACAGCAAGCACTTGAGTTGTACAGGCGCGTCAGTGGCGGGTTTTGATTTGTTGCAAGACAGCAAACGGATTTGCAAGTGAAGACTTACCCTCAACCAAGTCATCATCCACAGGCTTGTATTGAGCAATGCACCCGCCATGTCTGGGTGCCAGGGGCAGGGCCAAAATCAACTCGTCTTCTAGCCACGCAGCCAAGTTGAAGTCTTCTATGCCGGTTAAGACATCTTCCTCCGATTCCTCGTCTTGCTCCTGGGCTAACTCCTCGTTTTCGACAAAACGAAATTCTCGGTCGATCTCAAAGGAGACATCCAAGGGCTCTAAACAAGATTGGCATGTGACCGCAACATTGGCTAATACATGCAAGTGCAGCCAGTCCTGAGGTTTTGCTGCCCCAGGCAGGGCTTTCTGCTCAAACCTCATTCGCCACACGACTTCGTATTCAGAGCTATTGGGCAACAGGTCTGTCATCAATCGATCAAAAACACCGATTCGTGTGCGCCCCTCACGCACAGCCCCTTGCCGAGTCAATGCGCTCACGTCTACATGGTGCAGGTTTTGCAACTCTTTCATGCGCCAGAGTGTATGACAATAACAAGCATGCACACACCAAACATTCCTCTCGTTTTGGGCTCGACGTCGGTCTACCGCCGTGAACTCCTTGCTCGCTTAGGTTTGAGCTTTTCGGTCGACAAGCCAGAGGTCGACGAAACCCCACACCCCAATGAGAGCCCTCGGGCCTTGTCCCTGCGCCTGGCCAACGCCAAGGCCCAAGCCGTTGCTTCCCGCCACCCGCACGCGGTGGTGATTGGTAGCGACCAAGTCGCGGACTTAAACGGAAAGCCGTTGGGCAAACCCGGGACGCATGCCAAAGCCGTCGCCCAACTTCAATCCATGCGGGGACAAACCGTCTTTTTTCATACAGCACTCGCGGTGGTGTGTCAGGACACGGGCTTTGAGTGCAGCGACATCGCCACCATCCGGGTCGTTTTCCGCAACCTCAGTGATGATGAAATTGAGCGCTACTTGCAACGAGAGCAGCCCTATGACTGCGCCGGCTCAGCCAAGAGCGAAGGTCTGGGCATTGCTTTGCTCGAAACCATCGAGAGCGACGACCCCACCGCGCTGATAGGCTTACCGCTGATTCGCACCTGCCAGCTTTTGCGTGACGCCGGAGTGCAAATACCATGAGCACAGGGGTATTGTGGCTTGTGCCGACACCATTGGATCACGGTTACCCAGAAGCAGAGCGCTGCGCCATCGAGTCAACACTGCCACTGAGCACACTGCAGCAGGCCGCAAAAATCAGCCACTGGATCACCGAAAATGCGAAATCCACGCGAGGCTTTCTCAAGCGCGTGCATTCGGTCTACCCATTGCCATGCGAGTTACAGGCCATGCATTGGCTTGAATTGCCGCGTGAAATCCAAAAGAAGGGGGACCACCTGACGCAAGACCTGTCGCAAGCGCGCGACTGGCTCAGGCCAGCCCTAGATGGTCACGATATGGGGCTGGTGAGCGAGGCTGGAATGCCTGCCATTGCTGACCCCGGCTCTTCTGTGGTTCGCGCAGCCCACGCGCTTGGCATCCAGGTTCGGGCCCTAGATGGCCCCGTCTCACTGATGCTGGCATTAGCCAGCAGCGGTCTCAATGGTCAGGCTTTTGCCTTTCATGGCTACCTCCAATTGGGAGAAGCACGCATTGAGCAAATTCGCCAATTAGACCGAGCAGCAAGGCAAACAGGGCAGACACAAATCGTGATCGAAACACCATACCGAAATGCAGCATTGCTTGAGTTACTGGTGCGCACGCTCTCGAGCGACAGCCGCCTTGTCACGGCCAGTGGCCTGAGCGTGAGTGATCAAGTGATCAGCTGCAAGGTGAGCGAGTGGCGCAAACGCACGCCGCCCACCCTAGATGGGCCGACGGTGTTTTTGTGGGGACCGGTCTGAATTCATGCGCCCTGGCTGGCGGCCTCTCTGCGCAGGGCCGGAAACAAAATGACATCGCGAATGCTGGCACTATCGGTGAGCAACATCAACAACCGATCGATGCCCACCCCGCAGCCGCCTGTGGGAGGCATCCCGTATTCAAGGGCGCGCACGAAGTCATGGTCAAAATACATGGCCTCGTCATCGCCACTCTCTTTGGCTGCAACTTGATTGTGAAATCTGGCCGCCTGATCTTCAGCGTCATTCAATTCTGAAAAGCCGTTGCCGAATTCACGCCCTGTGATGTAGAGCTCAGAGCGCTCGG
>CBFIFT010000061.1:0-11618 GCA_965661935.1 Burkholderiaceae bacterium
CGATAGCGCTGATTTGCCCTTGAACGTCAGCCGCGAGCTCTTGCAAGAGAGCCGGGACGTCAAGGCCATTCGAGAAGGCAACACCCGGCGTGTTTTGAGCATGCTCGAAGAAATGGCAAACGCCGCGGATCAGGTGCCCGAGTCTGCCGATGGTGAAGCCCAAAACGAGGGTGATGCAACCGAAGCAACATCCAATGCAGACGACCGCTACGCTCGCTTTTACGCTGAATTTGGCCCAGTGCTCAAAGAAGGCCTCGGCGAGGATTTCAACAACCGCGAACGTTTGGCCAAATTGCTGCGCTTCGCCTCAACCCGTTCAGACGCGGTGGAGGTCAGTCTCAGCGCGTACAAGGCGCGCATGAAAGAGGGCCAAGACGCGATCTACTACATCACAGGTAACACTTTAGCCGCGGCCAAAAACAGCCCGCAGCTCGAGTTGTTTGCGAAAAAAGGCATCGAGGTGCTGCTGATGGCTGATCGCGTGGACGAGTGGGCCATGTCATTCATGCCCGATTTTGATGGCACGCCGCTGCGCAACATCACCAAAGGCGCGGTCGACCTCGGTTCGCTGCAAGATGAAGAAGAGAAAAAGGCGGCCGAAACCGCCGCCGAAGACTTCAAGCCCACTTTAGAGCAACTCAAATCGGTCTTGAGCGACAAGGCCAAAGACGTGCGGGTAACCACCCGTTTGGTCGATAGCCCCGCTTGCTTGGTGGTAGAAGATGGTGAGTACTCGACGCAATTGACCCGCCTGTTGAAACAGGCCGGGCAGCAAGCGCCTGACTTCAAGCCCACACTAGAGATCAACCCAGAACACGCGTTGATCAAGCAACTGAGCCAATCCCAAGCGTTCGACGATTTGGCTCACATCTTGTTTGACCAGGCCTTGCTTGCAGAGGGCGGGCTACCCGAAGACCCGGCGGCCTATGTTCGGCGCGTCAATGCGTTGCTCACAGCGGCTTGATCTCGGCTGAAGAAACCGCGCGACTGCACAGGGTTCGCAACCGCGCGGACCCTGTGCCGAGCGGGTGTGTGGCCCGGTGGCTGTCGCGGCACACGCAATTCAACAACACTCGGCTCTGAGTGCGCCGAGAAAAGAGCAGCGCCGCCGCTGGCAGTGGTCAAACCACCAGATAAAAACGCCAGGTCAGCGCCCCTTGAATTGCGCAGGCCGCTTTTCGCGAAATGACGCAACCCCTTCAGCGGCATCCTCGGAGTTGGCTAAGCGCGCTTGAGTCGCAACAAAATCATCAGCGGCGGCCTTCGGCCCATCCTCCACACACTGGCGCACGCTCGCGATGGTGGCCTGCACAGCCAGTGGTGCCTGGGCGGCGATCACCTCGGCAATGCGCATCGCTTCGTCGAGCTCCTCGCCCACTGGCACCACCTTTTGAACAAAGTTAAGCCGCAAGGCCTCAGCCGCATCGAATTCATCACCTGTCAACAAGTGCAACAACGCGTTGCCAGACCCAGCCCGTTGAGCCATGCGCAAAGTAGCCCCACCAGTGGCCATCACACCACGCTTGACTTCGAGCTGCGAAAAGCGGCAATTGTCGGCTGCGATCACCACATCAGCGGCTAGCATCAACTCAATGCCAAGCGTGTAGGTGATGCCTTTGACAGCAACCAACAAAGGCTTGCTGCGCCTGGGGTGGCCTTGCATACCCAGGTCAAAGGGGTCAACTTGGTCCTTGGGAAACAGGCGTTCGCCTTTTCGCATGATGGGCGCAATGGTTGGCAAATCAAGGCCGGCAGTGAAGTGCTTACCCTCAGCACACACCACACCAACCCGCAGGTTCTCGTCAGTCTCGAGGCGGGTGTAGGCATCTGCCAAGCCGCGCATCATCACGGGGGTAAAGCCATTGAGTTTGGTTGGGCGGTTGATGCGAATCAGCAGCACATGGCCTTGCACCTCGCAGTCGATTTGGCCTTGATTCACGTCTGATGCGGTGGTATCTGTCATGGTTGGCTCTCTCAATAGAAGACTTTATGTTCGCACAACCAATGCCTGATCTAAAGTTGCACCGGCGACAATCTCAGCATGGTTGGATGGACGGCACAAGACGGCATCCGGCACGCGCCATGGGCTCAGTCGACCTGTTGACACCAACGCACATCAACCTCGGCCTTCATCACGCGCATCATGGCGAAACTGGGTGGCTGTTTAACCGTATTTTTCGAGCAACTTGGCCTTGCGCTCGATCTCTAGCATCACCACTTCTTCGTTACCCGCTGTGGTGGCGGCTTCGATCACGGTGCACGTCATCATGCGAAAAAACGCCTTGTCCATAGCCCGCCTTGTGGCGGTCATTTGCTGGGCCACCTCTTCACAATCGCGTCCCGCCTGAATCATTTCGGTCAGCCCCCTCACCTGCCCCTCAATGCGGCGCAGGCGGTTCAAGACGTCTTGCTGGTGTTCTGCTCGATAAAGCGTAGCCGCCGATGGTTTAGGGGTTGCATCACGGGGGGGTGTAGAAATTTTGGGCATGGCATGGCTTGGTCTGGTCAGAGAGAGCCACAGTATGGCAATGAATTGGCGAATGGCGAAATGGTGTCGGCAAGAGTCACTCGAATTCATGTGCATATATAGCGATTCAGTCCAGCACTTACCCTCAAACGCATACCTTTGGCTCATGGGGTAAATACCATTAGGGGTATTGGTATTTTGAACTAGACTTTTCGGTGAATACGCTGATAGCGCACCGTGTTTGCGGTGTGTTTGACCTCAACAAACTGCTGGAGCTACTTATGAAATTTACCCACTTCTCTTTGCGAGCCGTTGCGCTCTCCTCTGTCTTGGCTTTGGCAGCCCTGTCTAGTGGCTGCGGCACAGTGTCAACGATTGGAAAGCTAGAGGACGGTGCAGGCGCAGAAGCCAGCCGCATGTGGGACCGCTGGATTGAAGGCAACGGCGACATTGCTGTCGCTACGACCTGGGAGCGCAAAGTGGCGCCGGGCGTCACCGCCGATGACGTGGGCGAGATTTTGCGCTCGGTGGCCATCGAAAGAAACATGAAAGAAGTCGGCATCCTGCCGCTTTCGAAAGAGTTAGAGGCCCGCACTGGCGAAAAGCAAAAGCACCTCACGGTTTACTCCTACTGCTCTCCAACCATTGCGCGTGAGATGGTCGATTTCAGTCCTCACATGGCGGCCTACCTGCCCTGCCGCGTCACAGTGGTTGAGAAAGAAGACGGCCTTTGGCTGTACACCTTGAACATGGACATGATGGTGAAGATGGGCCGTAAGCTGCCCTCACCACTCAAAGAAAACGCGTGGAGTGTGCGTCAAACCATATGGGAAATGATGGAACGCGCCTCCAAAGGCGAGTTCTAAACCACCCGCAACCCCGCTTCAAATCAATAATCAGGAGACATCGGCATGACAAATGCATTTCGCAAAAATGCCATCGCATTGGTGGCGAGTTCGATCGGATACCTGCCACTGGCCATGGCCACGAATGGCATGAACATGGAAGGGTATGGCCCGATTAGCACGGCCATGGGCGGAGCTGCCTCTGCATACGACAATGGCACGGCCGGTATGGCCAACAACCCCGCGACGTTGCAGTTGGGTGCGGCTGGCCACCGAGTCGATGGTGCGCTGGGCGTACTTGGCCCCAGCATCACTGCGCAAGCGCAAGCTGGAGCTCCTGCACAGGACTCGAGCGCGACTTCGTTCTTCATGCCGGCACTGGGATGGACCCACCAGAACGATGCATTGACTTGGGGCTTTGGCGTGTTTGCACAAGGTGGAATGGGCGCCGAATATGCGGGTGGAACGCCGATGTCAGCGATGACAACCGATGAGGTGCGGTCTGAGTTGGGCGTGGGGCGGGTCATCTTTCCGGTAGCCTATCGCGTCAGCCCAAAGCTGACAGTAGGCGCCTCACTTGACTATGTGTGGGCTGGTTTAGACATCAAAATGGCCGTGGGCCGTGATCAATTGATCGGTATGGCGGGCGCGCCCGCTGTTGGCATGATCGAGGGGATGACTGGACCCGTGACCACTGCCCGCATCGATTTCTCAGACTCCAGCAGTTACACCGGTGCTGCGGCTGGACAGGGTTTTGGCGGCAAGTTAGGTTTCACTTATGAGGTGAACCCGACCTTGAGCATTGGGGCCAGCTACCATGCCAAAACGCACTTAGAAGATCTCACCACAAGCAGTGCTGACTTCAGCGTGAATGGCAATGTCATCGACTCGGGCAACATCGCAGTCAATGATTTCCAATGGCCCGCGAGCACGTCGATCGGTATGGCTTGGCAAGCTTCGGATGCCCTGATGGTGGTCGCAGACTTCAAGCGGGTGGCCTGGTCAGATGTGATGGAAGCCTTCAACATGACGTACTCGAGCGCAGCATTTGCGCAGGGTATGCCCATGACGATGACCCAAAACTGGAAGGACCAAACCGTCACGATGATCGGCGCCGCCTACAAGATCAGCGAGTCTACAGTCTTGCGCGCAGGCTTCAACCGCGCCAGCAACCCCGTGCCAGACGAAACCGTGAACCCGCTGTTCCCAGCGACGGTTGAAAACCACTACACATTTGGTCTGGGTCATCAAATCAACCTAGCGTCTTCGATTGAGGTATCGGCCACGATAGCCCCCAAGGTAACCGTGACGTCCGCCACCGGAGGCGAGATTTCCCACAGCCAAAACAATTTCCAGTTGATGTACAGCTACCGCTACTGAACCAAAAACAATGGTTTAGGTCAGCGTGCGCTGCAGGCCGGCACACAGAACTTGGTTCTGGTGCCGGTTTTTTTATGGCGTCTCATCCGAGCGAATCAAACCTGAAGAGACCGTTTCACCCATCCATTGACTCAGTGGTGAGGTCGGTTGGTTCATGGCACGCCGATATTGGTGGGCACCCCAGAGCACAGCCTGAACATACTGGCGCGTTTCATTGACCGAGATGCCCTCAATCCACCACACAGTCGGTATGGGGGTATCAGGCAACCAGCCTTGAACCCGGCGAGGACCGGCGTTGTATGAGGCGATGGCGATGCTTAGATGCCGGCCAGAGCGCTCGAGCAACCGATCAAAATAACTCATACCCAACAACATATTCGTCGTCGGCTGACGCCATGCGGCCATGGTTTTGCGGCTCAGGCCCAATTCGCGGCCCATCCACCGCGCCGTACCCGGCATCACTTGCATCAACCCAGAGGCCCCTGCCCCAGAGCGCGCTTCAGGCTCGAAGCGGCTCTCTTGGCGAATCAAACCGTAGACGGTCGCGGCATCGATACCCAAGCGGCGTGCAGTTACACCAATTTGCAAATGCGCGGGCATAGGGAAGCGCCGCTGCAGTGCGTCGTCACCACGCATGCGTTCGCTGGTGTTGATACACCGCTGCCACCACTGCAAATCACAAGCCCACTGTGCTGCGGCTCGCAGGTCTTCATCACTCCAGGGTTGGGCATCGTGGAGCGCGACCGTGTAGTTCCACTCTCTGGCCCCTGCATTTCTTAACCCCAGACGGTAGGCGGCAACAGCGCGCTGCAAGCCCGGGTTGGTACGAACCTTGGCCGCCGAATCGGCTCGCACGGATGGGTTTTGCTGCGGTGGCATTGGCAAACCCCAAGTCGATGCGGCCAACATGCCGTAGTAACCACCTGCTTCGACCAGGGACTTGGCTGCGAAAGCAGCCTGCAAATTGGCCAATCGGTCGCCGATTTGCCGACGTGCATACGCGTGCCAATATTGCCATTGCGGTAAGGCCTTGATCTCCGCTGGCAATACCGAAACCCACCCGATCACCTGAGGCCATTGGTGGCTCAAAATCGCTGAGCGGATGCGCCATTCTCGGTGTGTATCTGCCATGGAAGCATCGACCTCTTGCGGGTACACCCCCACGGCGTCGTCTACATGGTGCAAGGCCATCCAAGTGGCCAAAGTCGACCTCACCCATTGCTTTTGCTCACCCGTCAGCTTAGCCTGACGGATCGCAGGCAACCACTTGGCATGTGACTCAGGCTTCTGGCGGGCAATGCGAATCCAGGCCCAAGCCAACACTTCTTGTGAGTGCCCACGCCAAGCTCTATGCCGATACCCGTTGGTGATCTTCGAAGCCCTTCGGGCCACGTCATCGACTGCCTGTCTCAGCCTGCGGTCGATGATCTCAACTGCCGCTTTCGCTTGACGCCATTCGCCGTATTCGACTGCTGTGCGGGCCTTGGCCCATATCCATGATGCGGGCCAGCGTCCTTGTTGCCACAGAATGCGCACAGCGTGGGCACAACCGGGTTGTACCTCAAGTTTTTGAAGCCACAGCGACTTGAGCTCTGCTGGATTGATGGTCTGGCCGGTTTCGAGTCGAGCGGCCATCACCCAGCAAGCAACGCCCAGATCGTCTTGCATTCGAAAGTGCTGGTTATGCTTGAGCAGATCAGGCCAAACTTGGTTTTTTCCAAGCAGTCGCATCCACTCGTTTCGCAAGCGATCTTCGTAGTAAGTGCCAGCCCAGCGACTCAAGAATTGGTCGACATCTCGTTGACTGCTGAGCGTGAGGCGCGATGATAAGACCCAATAATCCGCCAAAGGTGCCAGCAAGGGGTCGCGAATTTTGCTTCTCAAAATCAACGCGCTGTCGGCATCCGCGCGCGCATGGGCTCGCTCTAGCTTGGCCCAAATGCTTGCTTCGCTGGCTTGCACATAGGTTAGCGAAGTGAGCCACAATAGACCCGCTGTTAGCCAACCCTTGATGCCTTTTGAAAACATTGAAGCATTATGAACACCCACCCACCTGATGACGCTGAAGATTTGGGACTTTTGTTTGGTTCCGATAAAAAAGCCCTGCGCAAAGCCCTGGTGGCTCGGCGCCAATCGATGCCTGACCACGCTGAACGTTCGTTGCTGCTGCAGCGCGTCTTGCGCACTTGGTTGGTTGAACGGGGCGACGCCTCGATAGGCGTTTATTGGCCAATCAAAGGAGAGTTTGACGCGTTGCCTGGACTGTTTCGATGGCAAGAGGCGGGGCGAGAGAGCGACGCGGTAGAAGCCATTGTTCAACGCCGAATCGGCTTGCCCGTGGTCGACAAAGAGCAAAGGACGCTGAAATTCCACGTGTGGTACCCCGGTTGCCCAATGGAAGAGGATGCCTACGGCATTCCCAAACCCAAGGGCACTGACACTTTTGAGCCTACATTGCTGTTTGTGCCCTGTGTGGGCTATGGACCGGGCGGCTACCGACTGGGTTACGGCGGTGGTTTTTATGACCGCACGCTGAGTGAGCTTTCACCCAAACCTTTCACTGTTGGGCTGGGCTTTGCCAATGCGTTTTTGCCTGACTTGGCTCCTGAGCCCCATGATGTGCCGCTCGACGCGATCCTCAACGAGAACGGCTTGGTTTGGCCCCTACCAGAGCCAAGCCACTGGATGCGCTAGAGCATGGCTCGCCCGAAGTCAGCCAGCCACGAGTTCAAGCGCGAAACCATCCTTGACATGGCGGCGCAATGTTTTGCTCAGCAAGGCTACACCGCGGCCAGCATGAATGACATCGCGCGCGCCTGCGGCACCAGCAAAGCTCGGCTCTATCACTACTACGACAGCAAAGAGGCCATTTTGTTTGACCTGCTGGACCGCTACACACAAGGACTGCTGGTTCTGGTTGGCGAAACCGAGGCGGTCGCGCAACGCCAAGGTTTAGACGATAAAGCCAGCCTGCACGCTTTGATTCGGCGCTTCTTGGTTGAGTACGAACAAAGCGCGACCCGCCACGTCGCCCTACTCAACGACACACAACACCTTGCCGCGTCGCAGCGTGACGTCATTCTTGATAGGCAGCGCGATGTGGTTTCTGCGTTCACTCGGTTTTTGCAACGCGCTTACCCTGAGCGCATGTCTGCATCACGCGCTACACCGCTGACCATGATGCTGTTTGGCATGATGAATTGGACCTTCACCTGGCTCAAGTCAGGCGGCGCCATGAGCTACGCAGACTTCGCGGACGAGGTGATACAAACGCTAGAGCGAGGCATGCAAGCAACTTAGCCTCGGGTGGAGCGCAAGGCGCCACTCAGCGGCCATGGATGACGATGCGCCAACCCAGCAACGCAGAGGTGTCGTTGTCATCGTATTCGTCGCGAATGCTCAGGGTCCAAGAGCCATCGGCTGACTCACCTTTGTGCTCCGCTGTATTGAAAAGATACCCACCTTCAGCGCTCAAATCAACACAGCCCGCTTGACCACAAAATTGAGGGTGGAGTAAATCTACAGTCTGACCTTGGGGACTGGTGATGGAAATGCGCAAGTCGCCTGTGTTGTCGGATTGTGCTTGAACCGAAACGTCCACCCAATCAATGTTCAAGTCACAATGCATCAAAACGCTTTTTTGCAAAGGTGTCGAGTCTGACGGAACCGACACCGTCTCGAGCGACGCCATAGAGATCCAACCGCTGTCACACGGCTGTGCTGCGCCGCCACCACAACCCAATGCTGCAATGACAACCGACGCCAAAACCAGTCGCTGACCAATGGCACGCGGTAGCCCAGCCCCAAAGGCCAAAAGCTTATTTATTCGGGTAAGAAACGTGCGCAAAATCATGGGGAAACTCAATTAGGCAGCTCTGACGCCACCTTCACTGACACACAGCTCACCACCAGTATCGGCTCCAAAGCGTTTTAATATAGAGCCACAGTTGATTTCTTTCAACACCAACGACAACCAACACCCATCGCGGGCTCGGCCCGCGCCACAAAATGAGCTCTCACTTGAATTCACCCTTACAAGTTGCCATCATGGCTGCTGGCAAAGGCACGCGCATGAAGAGCGCGCTGCCCAAAGTATTGCAACGCCTCGCGGGCCGCCCGCTTTTAGACCACGTGATTGCAACCACGCACGAACTGGGAGCTCAGTCCTTGGTGGTCATCACTGGCCATCAAGCACCAGAAGTTGAACAAGCGGTGCAAGCCACTTGGAGCGCTCTAGCCATCGAGTTTGTGCGGCAAATGCCTCAACTGGGAACCGGCCATGCCATGCAGCAAGCCAGTCCCATGTTGCACGACGACGCAACCGTGCTGGTTCTCTCGGGCGACGTACCTTTGACCGAAGCGGACACGCTGAAGCGCTTGATTGCGGCCAGCCAAGGACAGCATTTGGCATTGCTAAGCGTTCATTTGCCAGACCCTAGCGGCTACGGGCGCATCTTGCGCACCGCAGACGGCCAAGTGCAGCGCATCATTGAACACAAAGACGCCTCTCAAGAAGAACGGGCCATTCAAGAGGTGTACTCAGGCATCATGGCAGTGCCGGCTAAGCACCTCAAAAAATGGTTACCCCAGCTCAGCAACAACAACGCTCAGCAAGAGTACTACCTCACCGATGTCGTGGCCTTGGCCCGTGATGAGGGTGTTCAAGTCGTGGCTGAGTGCATCTCTGATGCTGCGCAGGTCGAGGGCGTGAACAGCCCGAGCCAACTGGCCACCCTTGAGCGTGTCTTTCAGCGCCGCGCAGCCCAGGCACTGATGCAAGAGGGCGTCAGGCTTGCAGACCCAGAACGCATAGACATTCGGGGCGATCTGGTGTGCGGCCAAGATGTTGAGATTGACATCAATTGCGTCTTCAGCGGGCGCGTGGTCCTCGGCGATGGCGTGCACATCGCCGCGCATTGCGTGCTCTCTGACTGCGTGATCGAGGCCGGTGCTCGCATTCACCCTTTCACACACATCGAAGGGCAAAATCAAGCCGTTCAAGTGGGCGCCGGTAGCCTCGTGGGGCCATTTACCAGGCTTCGACCCGGCGCCAAGCTTGGCCGTGACGTTCACATTGGCAACTTTGTGGAGGTCAAAAACAGCACCATCGCTGATGGCGCAAAAGCCAATCATTTGGCCTACCTAGGCGATGCTGTTGTCGGTGAGCGGGTGAACTACGGCGCAGGAAGCATCACAGCGAACTACGACGGCGCCAACAAACACACCACGACCATAGAGGCCGACGCACACATCGGCAGCAATTGCGTTTTGGTCGCACCTTTGACGGTGGGGCAAGGCGCCACCGTCGGTGCAGGGTCGACTCTCAGCAAAGATGCACCTGCACAGGCGTTGAGTGTCACGCGGGCGAAGCAGGTGAGCATCGCGAACTGGAGCCGCCCCACCAAAAAGCCAAAGCTATGAGGGCAGCCACTCTCTGAGCGTTCGCTCTAAGCCCGCCAGCGTGATGGGCTTGGCGAGGTGTCGATCAAAGCCTGCCAACTCGCATTGCTTGACGTCTTCGGGCATGGCATTGGCCGTTAGCGCAATGATGCATGTGCGAGCCGCTTGTTCCCCCGAGCGCCCGGCGCGGATTTGACGCACCGCCTCGTAGCCGTCCATCACCGGCATTTGACAATCCATCAAGACCAAATCAAAAGAACGCTCGCGCAGGGCATTCAGCGCAGCCTCGCCGTTGTGCACCAGTTCGTAATCCACGCCCAGCTTGCCGAGCATGGCCGCAATCAGTTTTTGGTTGAGCACATGGTCTTCTGCCACCAATACAGAGGCGTTTTCCAGCGATGACGCCAGGTCTGACTTGCCGGGGACCGCAGATGCGTCTGTGATGGTTGGAAGCTCAAGCTCAGCCACGGTGAAAGGCAAGCGAAACCAAAATCTTGAGCCAATGCCAATTTCACTTTCGGCGCCAATGGTGCCACCCATCGCCTCTACCAAATGTTTAGAGATCGACAGGCCCAAGCCCGAACCCGCATGATGCCGAGTGCTTGTGCTATCGACCTGTACAAATGGCCTAAACAGCAACCCCAGCTGATTCGCAGCAATACCAATGCCCGCGTCTTTGATCTCGCACACCAGATGGTCTCCGTCGCGCCACGCTGTGAGTGAAACCTCGCCATGGGGTGTGAACTTGATCGCGTTGTTCAGTAAGTTGTTGATGACTTGGCGCACACGATAAGGGTCACCCCAGATGGCGGTGGGAAGCTGCGGGTCAATTTCGGTTCGAAAGGGAAGGCCTTTTGCTTTCGCCGCGGCGCCATGAAGCTGGGCGCAACTGTATATCACGTGCTTGAGGTCCATGGCCTCCGAGCGCACTTCTAGTTTGCCAGCCTCGATTTTGGATAAATCAAGGATTTCATCAATCAGCCGAGTCAATGCATCGGCGCTTTGCTGTATCAACTGGGCTTGCTCGATCTGCTCATGCTCTAAGTTAGAAGCTTGCAACAGGCTGAGCATTCCAACAATGCCGTTCATCGGCGTGCGGATCTCATGGCTCATGTTTGCCAAGAAAACACTCTTGGCCTTGGTGGTCAATTCGGCCTGCAATTTCGCCTGCACCAAATCAAACTCCATCACCTTGCGCTCGTGGATATTCGAGAAACTACCGACCATTCGCAATGGCCTTCCGTTGTCGCCGCGCTCGACCACTTCACCGCGGTCCAACACCCAAATCCACTCACCATTGCTTTTTCGCATCCGATGCTCGTGGTAATAAGGCACCCCGTCCTTCAAACTCGCAGCCAACCTCTCTTGCACCTCCGCGATCTCATCTGGGTGCAACAAATTGGTGAAGTCCTTGACCGTCCCAGTTAAATCATCTGGCGCATACCCCAGCAAGTCATACCAGCGGCTGTTGTGCTTGAGCTCATCCGTCTCGACTTGCCAATCCCAAAGGCCCTCGCCGGTCGCCT
>CBFIFT010000062.1:0-11350 GCA_965661935.1 Burkholderiaceae bacterium
TGGCGCCCGATTTACAGGCGTACAACGCGGCTGTCGAGGAGGTCATCGATTTGGCCGACTGGCTCAAAGCCAGCGACGAAGACCTCCAAACCCTGGGTTACACGGCCTGTACCCAGGCAGATGCTGCGCAGATGGCCGACCAGTTGCTGCAACGCGGCGTCAAACGCCTGGCCCTGACCTACGGCGCCCAGGGTGCCTATTTGCGGGTGGGCGATCAATCGCTCAGCGCCCCGGTCCCCTCAGTCGACGTCATTGACACGGTCGGTGCGGGCGACACCTTTTGGGGCAACTGCGTTTCGCTGTGGAGCCAAATGAATGAAGCCCAGGCGCAAGCAGGCTTGCACGACACCCTGCAGCACGCTCTGTGGGCAGCTGCGCTTAACTGCACCCGCCGAGGCTGCCAGCCCCCTCTGCGCTCAGAGGTCGCGGCGCTCCTTTGATCCCGCGCGGATGGGCACAGCGACCCATCGCACAACGCGACCCGCCCTCCACCACAAAGCTCCACCACTGCCACGCCTTTGGCCACAAGCCAGCGGTCAGCGCGCCCGCTCGCTGCGTGACAAGTCCGCACCAAGACCCAACTGGGTCAAGCCCGCACGCAGAGAAACAGTGAGTGAGCCAACGCTGCGATTGCTGAAACCAGTTGGTAACTTGTTTTCTTGAAAAGAGACATTTTTTGGTAACTTGATTACACTCTAGCTTCACTTTTCAGCGGACCCGTGCACGCTGCCGTGCGCACCGAGCCATGGGGCCGTCTACTTACAGAGGCAATCCATGAGCGCAACCTCTCCAAGTCCATTGGACATTGTGATTTTCGGCGGTGCGGGCGATCTCGCATTTCGCAAACTCTTGCCTGCGCTTTTCATGGCGCACCTACACGGCAACTTGCCTGAAAATGCGCGCATCGTCGGCATCGGTCGCAACGACTGGACGCGCGAAGATTACTTGGCGTTTGTCAACGAAAAAGCCAAACCCTTTGTCGGCTCCGCAGCCCAAGACGACCAGTGGAGTAGCTACTTGGCGCGGCTGGAATTTGTTCGGGTCGATGTAACCTCAGCTGCCGACTTTGAGGCGCTGGCCAGCGCCATAGGCAGCAGCGATCAACGCGTTTATTACCTCTCGACCGCGCCGAGCTTATTTGCTGGCATCTGCGCCCACTTGGACAGCCATGGCTTGGTGCAAGCGGCCGACCGCGTGGTGCTCGAAAAGCCCTTGGGCCACGATTTGGCATCCAGCCGCACCATCAACGACGCCGTAGGCCAACATTTTCAAGAGCATCAGGTTTACCGCATCGACCACTACCTGGGCAAAGAGACGGTTCAAAACCTCATGGTGCTGCGCTTTGGCAACGCGATCTTCGAGCCCCTGTGGCGCGCACCCTTTATCCGCAGTGTGCAAATCACGGTGGCCGAAACCGTCGGGGTCGGCAGCCGAGCGGGCTTCTACGACCAGACTGGCGCCATGCGCGACATGGTGCAAAACCACCTGCTGCAGCTGCTGTGCATCGTCGCCATGGAGCAACCCATCTCACTCAACCCAGATGATGTGCGAGACGAAAAGCTCAAAGTGTTGCGCTCACTGCGCCCTATGAGCCCGAGCGACATCAAGCAAAACACCGTGCGTGGCCAATACACCAACGGCGCCATTGATGGCGCCGCCGTACCCGGCTACCTGAGCGAAGAAAACGTACCCGAAGACAGCCGCACCGAGACCTTCGTCGCACTCAAAGCCTTCATCAACAACGCGCGTTGGGCCAACGTGCCCTTTTACTTGCGCACCGGCAAGCGCATGCAAAAGAGGCGCAGCGAAATCATCATCGAATTTGCCGACCAGCCCTTCTCCATCTTTGGCGAAGCCGGCAGCGGCGGAACCAACCGATTGGTGATTGCTCTGCAGCCTGAAGAGCACATACAGCTGCAAATGATGGTCAAAGAGCCAGGCTCTGGCATGGTCACTCGGCCTGTCCACCTCAACCTCGACCTGGGTGCGGCCCTCAAGGGCCGGCGGGCAGAGGCCTATGAGCGATTGCTCATGGATGTGGTCAAGGGTCGCCTGACCCACTTCATGCGCCGCGACGAGCTAGAGGCCGCTTGGGTGTGGGTCGAACCCATACTCGCTGGCTGGCAGCAGTTTGGCGATGCCCCCCGCCCCTACAACGCCGGGACATGGGGGCCTGCGGCTTCGAGCGCACTGATGGCGCGCGAAGAGCTCACTTGGTTCGAGGAGTCATGATGCCCCACCACCACGAGCACCAACTGATCAATGCCCAAGCCTGGGCCAATCAACTCGCGCAAGCCGTCGCTGCCTTGTTGCACGAGGCCATCCAAGCACACGGCCATGCCGTCTTGGCGGTGTCTGGCGGCAAATCGCCCATCCCCTTTTTTCACGCGCTGCGTGAGCAAGACATCGAATGGTCTTGCGTTCGAGTGACCTTGGTCGACGAGCGCTGCGTCCCCAATGACCATGCCGACAACAATGGGCGCATGGTGTGCGCAGAATTGCTCAGAAGCCGCGCCAGCGACGCCCAATGGGTTGCCTTGGTGGATGAAAGCGAAGCCTCCATGCCCGCCTTGGACACTTTGGTCGAGCGTGCCAAAGGTCGCTGGGCTGCGTCGCCTCGCATCGACGTCATGGTGCTCGGCATGGGCGATGACGGACACACTGCCTCGCTATTCCCAGATGCTGACACCTTGCAGCAAGGGCTTGACTTGAACAACACCGAGCGATTGCTCGCCGTGGTGCCACCTGCGGCGCCACATCCCCGAATTTCAGCCACGTTGGCCGAGATATTGGCGGCCAAACATGTGTTGTTGGCCATTGGCGGTGCAACCAAAAAGTCGGTTTACCAACAAGCCGTGGCTGTACGAGACGATCGCCTACCCATTTCGCACGTTCTGCACGCCACGCACCCTTCACTTCAAGTTTGGATGCACCCATGAACTCCACACTCAAAGCCGTCACCCAACGCATCATCGAGCGCAGCGCTGAGCGCCGCGCCACTTACTTGCAAACCTGTGCTGATGCGGGCAAGCCCGACGCCCAACGCGGCGGTATGGGTTGTGCCAACTTGGCCCACGCTTGGGCCGCGATGCCAGAGACAGACAAGATTCAACTGCGCACCGAACGCTCACCCAACATTGGCATCATCAGCGCGTACAACGACGTGCTGTCAGCGCACCAACCGTATGAGCACGCGCCTGAGGTCTTGCGCGCTGCGGCCCGAAAGCACGGCGCAACTGCCCAAGTGGCCAGTGGCGTACCCGCGATGTGCGACGGCGTCACCCAAGGCAACGACGGCATGGAGTTGTCTCTCTTTTCGCGCGACGTCATCGCCATGGCCACCGCCGTGGGCTTGTCACACGGGGTCTTTGACGCAACTTTGTGTCTGGGCGTGTGCGACAAGATTGTCCCAGGCTTGCTCATCGGCGCCTTGCAGTTTGGGCATTTGCCCACCGCATTCGTGCCCGCGGGGCCCATGCCCTCTGGCCTACCGAATGATGAAAAGGCCAAGATTCGGCAACTCTACGCACAAGGCAAAGTGGATCGCTCTGCACTGCTGGCTGCCGAAGAAGGCGCTTATCACAGCGCTGGCACTTGCACGTTTTACGGCACCGCCAACTCCAACCAAATGCTGATGGAGATCATGGGCTTGCACCTGCCAGGGTCCAGCTTCATCAATCCGGGTACCGAACTGCGGCGCGCTTTGACCGAGGCCACGGTTGCACAAGTCCTGGCCATGAAGGCTGCTGGCACCCGCTTGGCCGACGTCATCAGCGAGCGCGCCATCGTCAACGCGTTGGTGGGCTTATTGGCCACTGGCGGCTCAACCAACCACACCATCCATTTGATTGCCATGGCCAGAGCCGCGGGCATCGTGATCAACTGGGACGATTTTTCTGACTTGTCTGCCGTCGTCCCCTTGTTGGCGCGGGTGTACCCCAACGGCAGCGCCGACGTCAACCATTTCCACGCGGCCGGCGGCATGGGCTTTTTGATGCGCGAACTGCGCGATGCGGGCCTGCTGCACAACGACGTGCACACCTTGATGGGCCCCGGGCTAGACGCTTACACCCAAGAGCCTTGGCTGCCCGAAGGGCAAGCCATGGCGTGGCGCAACGCACCTGCGCAATCCGGTAACCCCGATGTTTTGCGAGGCGCAGCTGAGCCTTTCAGTGCCGACGGTGGCCTCAAGTTGTTGCGCGGCAATTTGGGCCGCGCCGTGATCAAGGTCTCGGCAGTCAAAACCGCCCACCGCGTGGTGCGCGCACCAGCGGTCGTGGTTGAGTCTCAGCAAGCGCTCAACGACATGTTTGCCAAAGGCGAGCTGAACAAAGACTTTGTCGCGGTGGTCCGCTTCCAAGGACCACAAGCCAACGGCATGCCCGAGTTGCACAAGCTCACACCCGCGTTGGGGTCTCTGCAAGATCAGGGCTTTCATGTGGCACTGGTCACCGATGGCCGCATGTCGGGTGCATCGGGCAAGGTGCCTGCGGCCATTCACCTGAGTCCAGAGGCTGTGGCTGGCGGCATGATTGCGCGCATCCAAGACGGTGACATGATCGAGTTGAATGCCGAAACCGGTGTCTTGCACGTTGAGGTCGATGAGGCCGAGTGGGCGCGCCGCACCCCTTCTGCGCCCAACCTCGAGGCCAACGCCCACGGCACCGGCCGCGAGCTTTTTGGTTTGTTCCGCCGCCATGCCAGCCTGGCCGAAAACGGTGCTTCACCGCTGCTCAGCTGACCTGATCTGACCGACCACCACCGCCCACCTCACACACCCAAACGACTCCCCACCATGACTTCAACTGCCTTCACCCGCCCGCTGTTTCAAAGCCGAGTGGTCCCTGTGATCGTCATCACCGACGTGTCACAAGCCATCCCCATGGCGCACGCCTTGCTCGAGGGCGGCATCGATGTCATGGAAATCACCTTGCGCCACGCCGCAGGACTGCCCGCCATTGAGGCTGTGGCACAAGCCGTACCCGAGATGCATGTCGGTGCAGGCACTGTCACACGCGCACACGAAGTGGCATCTGTCGTCAGCGCTGGCGCCAGCTTTGCCCTGTCACCCGGCATGACGCTTGACATCTTGCAAGCCGCCATCGATCAACAGCTGCCGTTTGTGCCTGGCACGATGACACCCAGCGAGGTCATGGTGGCCAGAAGCATGGGCTTTTCGCTCATGAAACTCTTCCCCGCCTCGCAGGCCGGTGGGCTGGGTATGTTGAAAGCCATGGCAGGCCCGTTGGGCGATGTCCAGTTTTGCCCCACGGGCGGGGTTTCGCTCGACAACATGCGTGACTTTCTCGCGCTGCCCAACGTAGCCATGGTAGGAGGCTCTTGGCTCACCCCGGCCAACTTGGTTGAACAAGGCGACTGGGCTGGCATCACGGCTTTGGCCAAGCAAGCAACCGCCCTGGCCAAAGGCTAAGCAGTCCGAAAAGTGGAAAATCACCGCATGTCACACGCCTTCACCGCCCCCACTCAACGCGTCGCTTGGCAGCGACTGCAGCAACTCGCGGCACGCCCCATGCCGCACTTGCGCGACCTGCTCAAAGAGCCTACGCGCGGCGCCGCCATGAGCCTCAATGCCTGTGGCATCACGCTCGACTACAGCCGCCAACGCATCGACGAGACCGTCGACCACGCGCTGTTGCAACTGGCCGATGAATCTGGCGTGTCCGATCAAACGCGGTCCATGTTCAGCGGTGAGGCCATCAATGCCACCGAGCAACGCGCCGTCTTGCACGTGGCGCTGCGCGGCGCCAACCAAGCCAACCCACCCTGGGGCGAGAGCATCAGCCAAGAGGTCAACGGCGTGCTCAATCGCATGCTTGCATTTGCCGATCGCCTGCACCAAGGGCAAGCGCTGGGACACACAGGCAAGCCCATCACCGACGTGGTCAACATCGGCATTGGCGGCTCAGACTTGGGGCCGCGCATGGCAGCGCACGCCCTGCAGCATCTTCACTCGGCTGCTGTGAAAGTGCATTTCATCTCCAACCCAGACGCGTGGGCGCTGCACGCCACGCTGCAGCCACTCGACCCCGAGACCACGCTGTTCATCGTGGCCTCTAAGACCTTCACCACCCAAGAGACCATGACCATTGCGCAGTCGGCCCGCCGTTGGCTGCTCGATGGCGGCGTCCCCCAAACGCAGCTCAACCTGCACCTGGCTGCCGTGTCAGCCGCACCCGACAAGGCGGTCGCGTTGGGTGTTGACGCCGCCAACGTGTTTGGCTTTTGGGACTGGGTGGGCGGACGCTATTCGGTTTGGTCAGCTGTGGGGCTGGCCTTGGCTGTGGCCATTGGCGCGCCTGCGTTTCGCGACTTTTTGGCGGGCGCCCACGCCATGGATCAGCACTTTGTCCACGCCCCGGCGGGTCAAAACATGCCTTTGCGCTTGGCATTGCTTGGCATTTGGAACCGCAACTTTTTACACGCGGCTTCGCACCTGATCGTGCCGTACGCGAGCCGCCTGCTCCACTTCACGCCCTTCATCCAACAAATGGATATGGAAAGCCAAGGCAAGCGCACGCACCAAGACGGCGGCCCAGCACAAGTCGACACCGGACCCATCGTTTGGGGTGGCCTGGGCATTGATGGCCAGCACGCGTACTTTCAGTTGGTTCACCAAGGCATGCATCTGGTACCGGCCGACTTCATTGGGGTGCGCGAAGACGACACCCCTTTGCCCATGGCGGCTGAACACCAGCGCGTGGTGCACATCAACTTGCGCGCCCAAGTGCAAGCCCTTGCGCTGGGACGCGATGAGCAACAGACCGAGCAACTGTTGCAAGCCCAAGGCATGGACGCGGTTGCGGCCAAAGCGCTCGCACCGCACCGGAGTTTTGCAGGCAACAGCCCCACCAATGTGTTGTGGCTCGACCGCTTGGATGCGCCAACACTGGGCGCACTGATCGCTCTGTATGAGCACAAAGTCTTTTGTCAATCGGCCATTTGGGGAATCCACGCCTATGATCAATGGGGCGTTGAGCTCGGCAAAACCATGGCCAAGGCCCTAGAGGGCCAATGACAGGGCATTTGGCTATACGCCGCGCCTGCTTTGCCCTATCCCCTTTTTTTTCTGACCCCATCGCCCCACTATGTTTGAATCCCGCGCCCAAGTCTTGACCGACTGCCAAGCCTACCCTCGCTGGTTGGGTGACATCGGTGGCACCAATGCCCGCTTTGGCTGGCAAACCTCACCCAATGGTGCCGTTGAAGACGTCATGGTGTTGCCTTGCGCCGAGTTTGAAAGCCTCGCCGCGGCGGCGCAAGCCTACCTCGAGCGCACCCAAAAAACCGCGCCCGACTGTGCCGCGTTTGGCATTGCCAACCCCGTGGTCGGCGATGCCGTTGCCATGACCAACCACCATTGGCGCTTTTCTATCGACGAACTGCGAAGCGACTTGGGTCTGAAGCGCTTGGTGATGCTCAATGACTTCACGGCGCTGGCTTTGGCCCTACCCACTTTAGAGTCCAGCACATTGCGCCAAGTCGGCTCAGGGATGCCCACGCCGCACGCGGCCATTGGCTTGCTCGGCCCCGGCACCGGCATGGGGGTTTCTGGCTTGTTGCCAGTGTCTGGCACTTACCCTTGGACGCCTTTGGCTGGCGAGGGCGGGCACGTGACGTTGGCGCCCACCACCGAATGGGAATTTGCCGTGGTGTCCCTTTTGCGCGAGCGCTACGGTCATGTGTCACTCGAGCGCGTGGTCTCTGGATTGGGTTTGGTCGATGTGTACCACGCCATCTGTCAGCTCAAAGACTCGGGCGGACGCGAGATCACACAGGCCGCACAGGTGCTTGAGCGCGCCGACCTCGAACCTGGCTCTAGCGCCAACGACGCACTCGATTTGTTCTGTGCGTTTTTGGGCGACGCGGCGGGTAACTTAGCCCTCACACTCGGTGCACGCGGGGGCATTTACATCGGCGGCGGCATCGTACCGCGCTTGGGTGAGCGCTTTGACAAGAGCTTGTTCCGTGAGCGGTTTGAAGCCAAAGGGCGGTTCAAGAGCTACCTTCGAGAGATCCCCACGTTCGTCATCGAAAGCCGCATTTCACCCGCACTCTCAGGTGCATCACACGCACTCGACTTGGCTTGATCTGATGGCGATCTAAAGCCCCTTGGGCCGCGGGGCACAGAGCGGCGTCGGGCGTGGCTCTGATGTGCCTAGCCAACCGCACGGCCCCGTCGTGCTTGCAGGTCCGATGCAGCGCTGAACGAGCGGCGCCCCGCGTCGCCATGGCCGGCATGCCTGTGTGACAACCCCCACAGACTCGCCTGCGCTATCCTCATGGCCCGTCTTGTCGGAGTCGTTTGACAGACGCAACCAAGAGGTACCTGCCCATGCTTCCCGATGCTGCCTTTTTCGCCCAAGGTGATGACGAATACTTGGCCACCGAGCTCACACGCGGGCCATGGGACCCCGAGCACCAACACGCGGGCCCGCCCTCGGCTCTGGCTTGTCGAGCCATCGAGGCGGTCGCTCAAACCCACGGCCTCACGCACCTCAGCCGCTTCACCGCCAACCTGTTGCGGCCCGTGCCCATTGGCTTGGTGAGCGCCCGCGTTCAGGCCGATTACGTCAGCAAGAACACGGGGCACTTTTCTGGCGAGCTCGTGGCCAACGGCAAACCCGTGCTGCGGTTTACAGCATTGGCGCAACGCGAACACGCCATCGAGCTACCCCAGCCCCTGATCGGTCACCCTTGGCCTTCGCCCCCCCAAACGGTGGCCGCGAGCCCGGTGGTGCACTTTCCATTCGCCAGCCGCCAAGTGGGCTACAACGAATTGGTCGAAACCCGCCAAGCGCGGGGCACCATGTTTCATGGGCCTTGTGCGGTTTGGTTTCGGCTCGAGCGCGAATTGATCGCGGGCGAAACGCCCAGCGCCTATCAACGGGTGGCCGTTGCGGCCGACTCGGGCAACGGCATCAGCGCCATCTTGGACTTCCAAGCCTTCAGCTTCATCAACTCTGACTTGACCATCAACTGGCTGCGCCCCGCGCAGGGCGAGTGGGTTTGCTTGGCCGCCCAAACCTGGCTGGGTGACAACGGCTGCGGCTTGGCCGAGTCGGCCATTTACGACGAAGTAGGTTTGGTCGGCCGAGCCAGCCAAAGTCTAGCCGTGCGAGCGCGTTGATCGGTGCGGTTGACGCAGCTTTGGATGGTTTGAGCAGATCGCTGCCGTGTCGTCGGGTAACGCAAATGGATGCGTTTTCGCGCCAGACGCCGAATGTCCGCTGGGGGTTTTCCCTAGAAATGACCCCATGGTGTCACCGATGTGGTCAAGTGCGCTTGCGACGCTGTTAGTCTCGTGACCTGCGCAGACAGAAGTCTGGTTGAGTTCAATTGAAAACACGGAGACCTTGCATGAAAAACTCGAAGAAATTGTTTCGCTTGAGCGCTGTATCACTCAGCGCGGTCATGGCTTTTGCAGCCACCTCATTGGCCCACGCAGCTGAAGTTGACGGTCCCTCAGTCAACTGGAAAGTCTCTACTTGGGGCAAAGCACGCGCCTTCACGGCCGGTATTGAGACCATGTCGAAACTCGCCGCTGAGAAAACCGGTGGCAAGTTTCAGATCAAGATTTTTTACGGTGAGGCTTTGTCCAAGGCCAAAGAAAACCTAGACGGCATCAAGCTCAACGCGTTTGACGTGGCGATGTTCTGTAACTTCTACCACCCTGGCAAGAACCCAGCGAACATGGTCTTCACCATGCCGTTCTTGGACCTGGGCGATTTCCGCGTCTCTCGCGATGTGCGCAACGCGTTGTACCAACACCCTGCCTTTGTCAAAGAAATGGACCAGTGGAACGCCATGCTCTACGCGTCCACCCTGCTGCCCCAATATGAGTTCATGGGCAAAGGCAAGCCACCTAAGACCCCTGCTGACTTCAGCGGCATGCGCGTGCGTGCGGGTGGTGGCGTCGGTCAAGCGATGGAGCTCTTGGGTGCGACACGCACCACGGTGCCTGCGACCGACGTGTACACCAGCTTAGAGCGTGGTACGTTGGACGCCGCGTCCTTCCCATTCACCTATGCGCATGGAGCCTACAAGCTGCCCGAGATCAGCAACTGGTACACCGCCAACCTCTCTCCTGGCACCTCTGACTGCCCCGTGGTTTTGAACAAGACCTCTTACGGCAAGCTGCCAGCTCAGTACCAAAAGCTGTTGATGGACATCAAGCCCACGGTTGATGAAGCCCAAATTCAGGCCTACATCGACATCGACGCCAAGAACTTGCCCGAGTTCGAAAAGAAACTCACACCCATCAAGTACAGCGCAGCTGACTTGGCCGAGTTCCGCAAAATCGGTGGCCAGCCAGTGTGGGACAAATTCGTTGCGGATAACCAAGACAAATTTGATGCCAAAGGCGTGTTGGCTACTGTCGAAGCAGAAATCGCCAAGGCCAAGAAGAAATACGGCTTGGATTGATTTCGGTCACCTCGCGTGACCACTAGACTGTCGCGCGCGTCCAGAGCAATCTTGGCGCGCGCTTTTTTTACCATCAACACCGACCATGACCGGCACCACACCCCCTCCCATTCCCGATGCTTTCGGGCGCACCGTTGCGCGCTTTGACCAATGGCTTGCGCCGGTTGAAACGTTTTTTAATTTTCTCGCGGCGCTGTGCATCTTGTCCTTGATGTTCATCGGCGTGATTCAAATCGTGGCCCGATCGGCGTTCGATGCGCCCATTTGGGGCTACATCGACATGATCGAGTTGTCCATGGCGATTTTTGCCTTCATGGGCATTGCATACTGCCAACGTTTGGGCGGCCATGTGCGCATGGAGCTGCTCTTGAGCCAATTGTCAGGGCGCAAGCAATTCGTCCTCGAGCTGTTTGGCACGTTGGTGGCATTGTTCTTGATTTCGGTTTTGATTCGCTACGGCTTCGAACACACCCTGCGCTCGTATGACTCGGGCGACTCGACCATCGACGCTGAGTTTTTGGTTTGGCCCTCTAAGGCTGTCGTGCCGCTGGCATTCTCAGTCTTGTGGTTGCGCCTGTTCGTTAACAGCTTGGGCTTTTTGCGCTTGATCATCAACCCTCAGGCAGAGCCGGTCGGTGTACCCGTCATCGAGGACGTCGAAGAGCAAGCACGCAAAGAAGCCAAAGATGCGCAAGCCACGCCTGAAACCGCCACAGCAGGGGGACAAGCATGAGCGATTTATCTCCTGATATCCAAGGCGTCCTGGGCGTTTGCTTCTTGCTCATCCTCGTGCTCGCCGGCGTGCGTGTGTACATCGCCGCCGCATTTGTTGGGCTGATGGGCCTGGTCAACATGATCGGCTGGGACGCCGGTGCGGGCATGATCGGTACCATTCCGCACTCCAAAT
>CBFIFT010000063.1:0-11178 GCA_965661935.1 Burkholderiaceae bacterium
TTTGTTTTTGCCACCGCGCCTCAGCATCCGCTGGCGCAGCGCCACCTTGAGGGCGTAACCATCACCGACGCGCTGCGGGCCCAACACCTCGCCATTGCTGTGGCTGACACCAGCCGCCGTCGCACGGCGTCAACGTTGGGGGTTGTGCAGGGGCAGCCCGTTTTAACCGTGCCAGATATGCGCACCAAGCTCAAGGCTCAACTGGCTGGGCTGGGCTGCGGATACTTGCCTTTGAGCCTGGCCCACGATCACATTCAAAATGGCGACTTGGTGGTGATTGAGCTCAACCACCCGCCGCGCAGCGCGAGCCTCTCGATGGCATGGCGCGAAGACAATCGCTCAGCAGGTCAAGCGCTGAAATGGTGGCTCAAGAAGCTTCAACCCTTGCGCACCCGGCAAGCCCTGATCGGACACACCCGTCCGCTGTGATCGCCTTTTCACCTGCTCGGTCGCCTGCCAGGCGGTTGACCCGCACCGCTTCACGCACAATGGCGGCTACTCGGCCCTTTCGGTCACACACGCACACACACATGACCCTCGCCCCCATCGCTGACCCTTGGTTTTACGTGGTCGCTGTACCTGCCGTGCTGTTGCTAGGCATCAGCAAGAGCGGATTTGGCGCAGGCTTTGGGTCGCTGGCCGTTCCTCTCATGGCATTGGTGACGACCGTGCCCGTCGCTGCGGCGATCCTCATGCCAGTGCTTCTGCTCATGGATATCTTGGGCATCATTGCTTACCGAAAAGACTTTGACCTGGGTTTGCTGAAGTTCACGGTGCCGTTCGCCCTGCTTGGCGTCGCGATTGGTGCGTTGACGTTTCACTTGCTATCGGCATCCACGGTCGCGGGCCTGGTGGGCGTTCTGACGCTGGCTTTTTTGCTGCAACGCTGGCTTCAGCGCCACCGCGCTTCAGCGCATGCCATGCCACGCTGGTTGGGGGCTGTGCTGACGGTAACCTCGGGTTTCACAAGCTTTGTCGCGCACGCGGGTGGTCCACCGATCAACGCGTACTTGCTGCCGCTCAGGCTCAAGCCCGTGACCTACACAGCCACCATGGCGTATTTGTTTTTGTTGATCAACCTGAGCAAGTGGGTGCCCTACGGCCTGCTGGGCTTGCTGGCCGTTGAGCAGATGGCCACAGGCTTGGTCTTGCTGCCACTGGCACCTATGGGCGTGTGGCTCGGCGTGCGCATGGCGCGCACAATTTCAGCCACCGTGTTTTACCGCATTGTTTACTTGGGTATGGCCTTGACCGGCCTCAAGCTCACGTGGGATGGCTGGCTGGCGTAACCCCGGGCGGGCAGCGCCAGCACGCGTGAGCCACTAGGCACTCATTTGGCCGAACTGACCCGACTCAAAATCGCGCATGGCCTGAACGATTTCTTCGCGGGTGTTCATCACAAACGGACCGTAACCCACCACGGGCTCTTGAATCGGCTCGCCAGCGAGCAAGAGCACCAGCGCGTCGCCGATGGCTGTGACTTCGATGTCTTGGCCTTCGGCAGATAAGTTGATGACCTGCGCCACGCCTGCGGGCGACGCATCTCCGACTTGGACTTCCCCTTCAAGCACGACCAACTGGGCGTTCCAGCCCTCGGGGACAAGCAGGCTCGCCGTCGCACCGGCGTGCAAGCGAGCGTCAGCCACGCACAATGGCGAGAAGGTATGAGCTGGGCCACGGTGTTCACCAAACTGTCCGCCAATCACACGCAGCTGACCAGCGCCATTGGGCAGTTCAATGTTGGGGATTTGGGCCGCTTCGATGGACTGATACGTTGCTGGCGTCATCTTGTCCGCAGCTGGCAAATTCACCCACAACTGAACCATTTGCAAGACACCACCGCTGTGCGTGAATTGGGGCGAGTGAAACTCTTCATGCAAGATGCCGCCGCCCGCAGTCATCCACTGCACATCGCCGGGGCCAATCGTGCCGCCACCACCCGCCGAGTCGCGGTGCGATACCTCGCCGTGGTAGACCACGGTCACGGTTTCGATGCCTCGGTGCGGATGCACACCAACGCCGCGAGGCTGTTGGGCGGGGTCAAAGGCGTAGGGTCCCGCGTAATCCAACAACAAAAACGGACTGATGGCTTGTGCTTGCTGGTGATAAGAAAACAATGAGCGCACAGGGAACCCATCACCCACCCAATGGCCCGATGGCGGATCGAAAATTTGACGGACTGACTTCACAACAACCTCTCTTCGCTTTGGTGCGTGCGCGCCCTGCGCGCATCAGCTTTATTGTCAAACATCGGGGGCAACAAGGCGGCTCGTCTGGTGGAAGCACCCACTTACGCCAAGGGCATGAACCTGGGCGAGGCCTCGGTCTGAATGCCACCCAAAGAGTCCTCTAAAAACAGCCCCCTGGCTACGTTGTGCGGGTGCGCGGCGGCTTCAGCCAAAGTCAATACAGGGGCAAAGCACACGTCCGTGCCCTCAAACAGTTCACACCAATGGGCCCGAGTCTGCGTGGCGATCTGATCCGCCAAGCGCTGCTTGAGCGCCGGCCAGGTGGTTTTGTCGTACTGTGCGCTGGGGTCGACGTCGCTCCACCCCAGCTTTTCAATCAGCAATCTGTAGAACTGGGGCTCCAAGGCCCCTAAGCTGATGTGCAATCCATCAGAGCATGTGTAGACGTCGTAAAAAGGCGAATCATGAAAGGCACTGGGCTCTGACCCTCCCAAGCCACCGCTGGCAGCCACCCATTGTGCCAAGCCGCCAAGTGAGGCCATGGTGTCCAAAATCGACGCATCCACCACACAACCCCGGCCGCTGACACGGACCTGCAGCAAAGCACTGACGATGCCAAACGCCATCGCCAAAGCACCGCCAGCGTCGCCTAGGACGGTCGGTGGAATGATGGGCCGCTCGTTCGGACGAGACGACAGCGCCAAGGCGCCACTCAAGGCCACATAGTTGACGTCGTGACCCGCCGCATGGGCTAGGGGGCCAGACTGTCCCCACCCCGTCATTCGCGCGTAGACCAAGGCAGGATGGGCATGCGCAAATTCGCTGGGACCCAAGCCCAATCGCTCCATCACGCCGGGGCGGTTGCCCTCAATGAGGACGTGGGACTCTAAAACCAGTGCCTTGGCTTGTGCGACGGCTTGCGGGTCTTTGAGGTTCAGCTCAACCAGCTTCTTGCCGCGCCGCAGCGGGTTTTCATCGGCAGATTTGCCCAGGCGTTGATTCACCTCAGCCGTGCCGGGACGTGCGATGGTGGTGACCTCAGCCCCCATATCAGCCAGCATTCTGGCACCCAGGGGGCCCGGACCTATACCCTCAAATTCAACCACTTTGATTGCTGCTAACGGCTTCATAAAACGCATCCCTCTAGGCCAGACATAGACACAGATTGCAATGCAAACCTCGGCCCTAAGGGTTGCCCTGAGTGACAACCGAACTAGGTGCGCGCTTCTAAGGCAAGCAACGCCTGCTTGCGCCAAACGCCGCCAGCGTAGCCCGTCATGGCACCCCGGGCGCCCAGTACTCGGTGGCAGGGCACAAAGATGGAAAGTGGGTTGCGCCCAATCGCGGCACCCACGGCACGCGATGCAGAGGGCTTCCCGAGCAGCTGCGCCAATTGACCATATGTCGACGTTTGTGCGTAGGGCAAGCTGCGCAACAAGCGCCACACCTCACGTTGAAACGGCGTGCCTCGCACATCATCCAGCGGCACGGGAACTTCGCGGACCTCGCCAGCAAAATATGCTTGGAGCCAGGCTTGAGCCTGGTCTAACCATGGGTGTTCTCCGGGGGGACCCAAACTGCCCGGCGCCGGTTCGTGCGCTTGGGCATCAAACCACGCACCGCCTAAGCCCTTTGGCGTGATCCATAGCGTCATGGCGCCCAAGGGCGTCTGGATTTTTGTGTGCATTGCCTTGTTGCCCCCCACTTTTGGCTGTTTGGCTTTTCAGCAAAAATCTGAAAGCGCCACCGCGCGTTCGCTGGTCAGCAAGGGGCGACGGCGATAGGCGTCAAGTCGTGGCGCCGAATCTGCTCAAGATGCGCCGGCGAAACCATGCAACCAGAAACAGCGTCAACACGATACCAGATGTATCGCCAACAGTCATAGACCAAACCGCCTTAAGCCACTCACGGTGCACCTCGCCGACCCACACCAAGTAGGATTGCACAAACAAAGATGTCACGAGCGAGGCGGAGAACGCAATCACCAGCACATGGTAAGTGGTGACATTGCTGAGGTCGGGTTCCACACCCAAGCGGCGCATCACCCACATCAGAGTGACATAAGCGGGAACGATCCACAACAGTGGCTCGATCAACCACATCTGGAGCGTCCAAGGTGACCCCAAGATCCACACCTCCACCGCGAGCTTGCCAATGTAAAGGCCGAGTAATCCATGCCAGTGCCCGCTGAGCATGGACATCAATTTGATACCTGCTGGCAAGAACAAAATACTGGCGCTCGGAAACAAGTCGAATCCACTGAGTACGTTAATTTGTACCCAATAAACCGCCAAGTAAAGCAAAGAAAAAACCAGTATCAGCAACTCATGCTCCAGACTTTGAGCTACTGATTCTACAGATTTTGGTTAGCACAAGTTGACGGAGCAAATCATCTTGCATCACATATCTGAGTGGCAAGGCGGATGGCTTAGCTTAGCTTAGCCAATGCCTAGCGCCTCAGCGTTGTGGTCGGAGCCATGTGAGAAAGTTGGACACCACCCGCGACGCCTTTGGTGTGAAAAAGCAACCGTGGCGGGGAAACCGATTGGGTCATGGGCGACCCAACCGGAATCGAACCGGCACGACCCGTTAAGGTCGGCAGATTTTAAGTCTGCTGTGTCTACCAATTTCACCATCGAGGCACAGCCCACATTATCGCTTATGTTTTGCAGTGCTTCTTGAAAGCACAGCGTGCTCTAAAACGTTCAGCGCATGCCCATGCGTGGTTGACCAAAGATGTGTTTGGCTCGCGCCGGTAAGGCACGCAGGTATGGCGGGCTTGCAGCCACTTGTCCACCCAACTTCGCCGCCACCTCCCATGGCCATCGGGGGTTGAACAAGACGGCTCTGGCGACCGCTACCAAGTCACACTGGCCTTGTACCAGCGCTTCTTCAACTTGTTCAGCTTCGGTGATCAATCCCACGCCGATCGTGGTCAAGCCTGTAGCCTGTTTGACTTGTTGTGCGAAGGGCAGCTGAAAGCCGGGAGCCGCTGGGATTTTTTGCGCCACCGAGACGCCAGCCGTGGAGATGTGTGCGAAGTCCGCACCGGCGTCTTTGAGCGCTTGAGCCAGTGCGATGGTTTCCTCTGGCGTCCAGCCCCCCTCTGCCCAGTCGGTTGCTGACACGCGAAAGCCCAATGGTCCCTTGAAAACCGCACGGACGCGCTCAAATGTCTCGCGCACAAAGCGCGTGCGGCCTTCGAAATCTCCGCCGTAGGAATCGCTTCTTTGGTTAGACAGCGGAGACAGAAACTCGTGCATCAAGTAGCCATGCGCCGCGTGCAACTCGATGGCATCAATGCCCATGTCCTGGGCACGCTTGGCCGCGTCCACAAAGGCCTGAATCGTGGCTTCAATCTCTTGCTCCGACATCGCTTTGGGCGGCAACTCTCCCTCGGCATGGGGTATAGCAGAGGGCGCCAAAGCCTCCCAGCCACCTGCATCCAGAGGCAGTTGTGCGCCACCCAACCACGGCGCCGCGCTGCCGCCTTTGCGACCAGCGTGCGCCAGCTGAATGCACACGGGCACTGCGGGCGCCTGCGCGCGGGCACGCTTCAAATGGTGCTCCAGCGCCTCGGCTGTGGCGTCGTCCCAAATACCCAAGCAGCCTGGGCTGATGCGCCCCTCTCGAGTCACAGCAGTGGCCTCTAGTATCACCATGGCCGCACCGCTGTTGAGCAAATTGATCCAGTGGCTTAAGTGCCAGTCGTTGGCCTGCCCCTCCTCAGCTGAGTATTGGCACATGGGCGCAATCACCAGGCGGTTGTCCAATGACACTTGGCGCTCGGCTTGCGCACCCAGTACAAGCGTGGAGAAGGTTTGACTCATGGAAACACTCCGAAAACATCTGGATAAACAAAGGCATAGTATTGTTCAAGGGCAGGCGCACCAGTGCTGCCTGCGTGACTGGCGCATGGGTGATAGTCAGGCCACCCCGAGTGTGCATAGACTGATTCGTCGAATGTTTGATTGAACAAGAACCAACTTCATCCGGAGCCCAACATGTTAGATCCACAAGCGCAGCGGCTGCTCGCACTGATCGAAGAAAAAGGCATTGCCCCCACCCACACTTTAGAGCCCGTGCAAGCGCGAGAGGCCTACGTGCAAAGGCGGTTCGCCACGCAACGCCAACCCGCAGAGGTCGCGCACGTTGAAATGCTCAGCGCGCCCGGCCCACATGGCGAGATACCGATGCGGCTCTACCGTCCCGCCAATGCACCTGCGAAAAACGCTGGGGCACTCGTCTACTACCACGGTGGCGGATGGGTGATCGGCGACCTAGACACCCACGACAGCTTGTGCCGAGATCTGGCTCTGCAGGCAGACTGTGTGGTTATTTCGGTCGATTACCGGCTCGCCCCTGAGAACCCCTTCCCCGCGGCGGTTGACGACTGCGTGGCAGCGTTTCAAAACGTGGCGATGCGAGCTGACGCGCTGGGTATTGATGTCAAAAAGATCGCAGTTGGTGGCGACAGCGCAGGCGGCAATTTAGCGGCCGTGGTGGCGCTGACGCAGCGAGACGCGGCGCGCCATCATGCCGACACACCCTGCCCATGCTATCAATTGCTGATCTACCCAGCCACCGATATGCGGGCCATCTCAGACTCACACACGCGCAATGGCGAAGGTTACTTGTTGACAGCTGAAACCATCGGCTATTTTCGAGGTCACTACTGTCCAGAGCCCGCCACTTGGGAAGACTGGCGCACGTCCCCTCTGCTGCACCCCGACTTGAGCGGCTTGCCGCCAGCACTGGTTCTCACCGCTGGCTACGACCCCTTGCGAGATGAAGGCCTGCAGTATGCCAACGCCCTATCGAACAACGGCAATGCGTGTCAATACGTGTGCTTTGAGCGCCAGCTGCACGGGTTCGTGCCCATGTGCAAAGTATTGGACGAGGCCAACTCTGCCGTTCACCTGTGCGCTTGGAGTCTGAAGCAAGCATTGCAGGCTTAAGTCAAACCGGTCGCCCCCCGAAAGGGCGAAGCGCTTCAAGTCCCGCGAGCTGGCGCTCGCGGGCTGCACCAGTTGCGGCTCAACGAAACTCAGTGCAGGTGCCGAGGCTTGCGGCCTGGTCCATGCCCACCACCGAAACCGCGTGATGGACCGCCCCATTGGGTAGCGTCAATCAATGCTTTGTAACGTTGCTCAAACAATTGATCGATGGCGTTCACCACACCACCGAGCTCTGATCCGTCGAAGTGGCGTTCCATCATGTGCATGACGTCATGCACCATCATGTCACGCTGCACTTGCAAAATGGCTGCGGGCGATGGGCCGACAAAACACATCAAAAAATCATCGCGTGACTCATCGCCCCGATCGGCCTGGCCTTCATCAAAGTCTGAATCGTAAAAGGACACCTCAATCGCGGCGCCCCGCTCGGCCAAGTCGTTCAGACTCATACAGACCTCTTCGATGATTTGCCGAAAGTCATCATCACCAGAGACCGTCCAACACATCTTGAGTGAACGTGAGTCCTCGTCCCAGTTCAGCCCTGGCTCTTCTTCATAAGCGCTGCGTGCGCCTTCAGTAAAGCTAGAGCTGCCTGCGTAGCTCCACAGGGGTTGCAAGGCCTCTTGCACCTGCGCTGCGGTCACACTGGTCTGCATCAGCACTTCGCCGTGAACGTGAATATCGAGAGGAGCGTGTTGATTGGACATAAAACATCTCTTGTGAAACCGCTGACACCACATCTTACATGGATGTCTGCCGCCTCGGAAAGCCCACTCAGCGAGCCTTTAGGTAGCGCTGCTGTACCAGCCTCGTCAAGGTGAAGTGGTCACCTCACATCTTGAAGAAGGTCAAAAAAAAACAACCGACGTTCGTCGGTTGCTTTTAGGTGTTTGGAGGCGCGACCCAGAGTCGAACTGGGCTAAACGGATTTGCAATCCGCTGCATAACCGCTTTGCTATCGCGCCAAAGTAACAAGCCTTAAATTATAGAACACTTTAAAAAAGGCCGAGGTATCGCCAAGCCCTTACTCAATGCTTGACCGCGGCCGAGCCTCCGCGCTTCTTCGGTGCAGCAACTGGCGTTGCAACTGGCGCCTCTAGGGGCTCGGGCAATCTCACAAGCGCGAGTTCAAGCACCCGATCAATCCATTTAACGGGAATGATTTCAAGGCCTTCTTTAACGTTGGCTGGGATTTCCTCTAGATCTTTGACGTTCTCTTCAGGGATCAGCACGGTCTTGATACCACCGCGCAATGCCGCCAGCAGCTTCTCTTTGAGCCCGCCAATAGCCGTCACCTCACCACGCAACGTGATCTCACCTGTCATGGCAACCGTTGCTTTGACCGGAATACCTGTCATGGCTGAAACCATCGCCGTGGTCATGGCCGCACCTGCACTGGGACCGTCTTTGGGCGTCGCACCATCGGGCACGTGTATGTGCAAGTCTTTCTTCTCGAAAGCCTCTTCTGAAATACCCAGGCTAGCCGCCCGGCTGCGCACAACGGTGCGCGCGGCCTCGACCGACTCTTTCATGACATCACCCAAAGATCCGGTGCGGGTGATGACCCCCTTACCCGGTGCCATAGCGGCCTCGATGGTCAACAAATCACCACCGACTTCGGTCCATGCCAAGCCCACCACTTGTCCCACTTGGTCTTGCACTTCAGCCCGACCAAAGGTGAACTTGCGCACGCCCAAAAACTCACTCAAATTATCCGCATTGACCACCACCCTTGGCGTGAAGCGTTTGAGCAACAAGCCTTTGACCACTTTGCGGCAGATCTTTGAAATTTCGCGCTCCAAAGCGCGCACACCGGCTTCACGCGTGTAGTAGCGAACCACATCTCGAATCGCCGACTCTTGGACATCAATTTCTTCAGTCTTAAGCCCGTTGTTCTCTGTCTGCTTTGGCAACAGATACTGCAGCGCGATGTTGACTTTCTCGTCTTCGGTGTAACCCGATAAGCGGATGACTTCCATGCGATCCAGCAGCGGACCGGGGATATTCATCGAATTGCTTGTTGCCACGAACATCACGTCGCTGAGGTCAAAGTCGACTTCGGCGTAATGGTCTTGAAAGGTATGGTTTTGCTCGGGGTCTAACACCTCAAGCAAGGCACTGCTGGGGTCACCCCTAAAGTCAGCCCCTAGCTTGTCTATTTCGTCCAACAAGAACAACGGATTGCGCACCGAGACTTTGCTTAGGCTTTGCAACACTTTGCCCGGCATGGCACCAATATAAGTGCGCCTGTGGCCGCGGATCTCGGCCTCGTCACGCACACCACCCAATGCCATGCGAACGTATTTGCGCCCGGTCGCTTTGGCAATCGACTGTCCCAATGAGGTTTTGCCCACGCCGGGTGGCCCCACCAAACAAAGAATCGGTGCTTTGACCTTGTCGACGCGCTGCTGCACCGCCAAATACTCAAGAATTCGCTCTTTGACTTTCTCCAACCCAAAGTGATCTGCGTTAAGAACCTCTTCAGCGGAGGGCAGGTCATGCTTCACCTTGCTGCGCTTGCTCCAAGGCAAGCCCAACAACACGTCAAGGTAGTTGCGAACAACGGATGCCTCGGCAGACATTGGCGACATCAATTTGAGCTTTTTGAACTCGGACTCGCATTTTTTTCTGGCTTCTTTGGACAGGCGCGTCGACTTGATTTTCCTCTCAAGCTCTTCGAGATCTGCGCCCTCTTCACCCTCGCCCAGCTCTTTTTGAATGGCCTTGACTTGCTCATTCAAGTAAAAGTCGCGCTGGTTCTTTTCCATTTGGCGTTTGACGCGCGAGCGAATCCGTTTATCGACATTCAAAATGTCAACTTCTCGCTCTAATTGAACAAACAAGTTGTTCAAACGCTCGCCTACATCTGCCAGTGCGAGCACCTCTTGTTTGCCATCCAGTTGCAATGGCAGGTGGGCGGCAATTGTGTCCGCCAAACGGCCGACCTCGTCGATGCTGGTGATTGAGTTCAGGATCTCTGAAGGTATCTTTTTATTGAGTTTGACGTATTGATCAAACTGCTGCATCAACGCTCGACGCAATGCCTCAATCTCAGAGTTTGCTGGGACCGATTGGTCCGGTACCAATGGTGTGACCGAAGCAGTGAATTGCTCGCCATCTTCGGACAGCTGATTGACAGTGGCGCGCTGCAGGCCTTCGACCAACACCTTGACCGTGCCATCTGGCAGCTTCAGCATTTGCAAAATGTTGGCCACGCACCCGGTGTCGAACATGTCTTCAACAACAGGCTCGTCTTTGCTCGCTGTCTTTTGCGCAATCAAAACAATGCGGCGGTCGGCCGACATAGCCGTCTCTAAAGCCTTGATGCTTTTGGCGCGCCCCACGAAAAGCGGGATGACCATGTGCGGAAACACCACCACGTCGCGCAGCGGCAAAAGGGGCAAGTCAACGGGCTGAGAGGGCAGAGGTTCTTGACCAGACATATTTGATTCCTTGATTCAAGGCCTAGCAGTTGAGGGCGGGCGCTTTATTTTCAAGGCCTGCGCTGTGCACCTGCTCAGGCTCAGGCTTTCTTAGCACTTTCTCGATAAACCAATAGCGGGGGCTGACGCTCAAGGATGGTGGACTCATCAACCACAACACGCTCTACATCTTGTGCGCTGGGCAGGTCGAACATGGTGTCTAGCAGCGCCTCTTCCATCAAAGACCGCAGGCCACGTGCCCCTGTCTTGCGGGCCAGCGCCTTTTTCGCCATCGCTTTGAGTGCGGCTGAACGAATTTCGAGCTCCACCCCCTCTAAAGAAAACAGCTTGCTGTATTGCTTGACCAGGGCGTTCTTGGGCTCGCACAAGATCTCAACCAAAGCGTCCTCGGTTAACTCTGCCAGGGTGGTGACCACGGGCAGGCGCCCAACCAACTCAGGGATCAAACCGAATGTCACCAAGTCTTGCGGCTCAACCGCTTTGAACGTCTCACTCAATGAGCGTGTGCTTTTGCTTTTGACATCTGCGCCAAAACCGATGCCAGACTTTTCAGTGCGGTCTTCGATCACCTTCTCTAGGCCAGCGAAT
>CBFIFT010000064.1:0-10742 GCA_965661935.1 Burkholderiaceae bacterium
GTGGTGAAGTTGGCCAAGCGCAAAGACGTGAGCGCGCTCATCAATGCCTGCGATGCTGGGCGCGAAGGCGAATTGATTTTTCGCCTGATTTTGCAGTACGCGGGCGGCAAGACGCCCATCAATAAGCCCGTGCAACGGCTCTGGTTGCAGTCGATGACCTCAGATGCAATTCGCGATGGCTTTGCACAGTTGCGAAGCGATGCGCAAATGCAGCCGTTGGCAGACGCAGCGCGTTGTCGCTCTGAGGCGGACTGGCTGGTGGGCATCAACGGCACCCGCGCATTGACGGCGTTCAACTCGCGAGAGGGCGGGTTCTTTTTGACGACCGTGGGCCGTGTTCAGACACCGACACTGGCGGTGGTGGTCGAGCGCGAGGAGGCCATTCGGCGCTTTGTCTCGCGTGACTACTGGGAAGTACATGCTCAGTTTGAAGTCTCCTCAGGCATGTATTGGGGCAAATGGGTCAATCCAGAACACGTGAAAGACTCGGATGACGGCGAAAAGCGAGCCGACCGGGTCTGGACTGTTGATGAGGCGCAGGCCATCGCGCAAGCTGTGAACAACCAGCGCGCGACGGTCTCTGAAGAGAGCAAACCTTCAAAGAAGGCGGCGCCAGGTTTGTTTGACTTGACGTCGTTGCAGCGCGAAGCCAACGGTCGTTTTGGCTTCTCTGCCAAAACCACATTGCAATTGGCGCAAAGCCTTTATGAGCGCCACAAGGCGTTGACTTACCCACGCACCGATTCGCGCCATCTGCCTGAGGACTATGTTGATGAAGTGAAGAAGACCTTCGCTGCGCTGGCAGGCAGCAACCTGCGCCACCTTGCGCCTTTCGCGACCAAGGCGCTGGCAGATGACATGGTGAAAAAGACACCGCGTGTGTTTGACAACAAAAAAGTCAGCGATCACTTTGCGATCATTCCGACACAGCAGCCACCCAGCGGTCTTTCAGAAGCCGAACAAAAACTCTATGACTTGGTGGTGCGCCGTTTCATGGCGGTGTTTTATCCCGCCGCTGAATACCAAGTCACCACCCGCTGGTCGGTGGTGGGCGAACACCGCTTTCGCTCGGATGGCAAGGTGCTGGTGAAAGAGGGTTGGCTGGCCATTTACGGCAAAGAGGTTGACCCCGATGAAGACGACGGCAAAACCTTGGTCGCTGTGGCGGCGGGCGAAGGTGCGGCGGTCAACGAGGTGGACGTCAAGGCCTTGAAAACTCGCCCGCCTGCGCGCTATTCAGAGGCCACGTTGCTGGGCGCCATGGAGGGCGCGGGCAAGTTCGTGGATGACGATGAACTCAAAGGGGCTTTGGCCGACAAAGGACTTGGCACGCCAGCCACGCGCTCGGCCATCATCGAGGGCTTGCTCAACGAGAAATACCTGTTGCGCGAAGGTCGCGAGCTCACACCCACCGCCAAAGCGTTTCAACTGATGACGTTGTTGCGCGGGCTTGGCGTTGAAGAGTTGTCGCGACCCGAATTGACCGGCGAGTGGGAGCAAAAGCTCGCCAGTATGGAGCGCGGTGAAATCAGCCGCGAAGCCTTCATGGCTGAGATTCAGGCCATGACAGAACACATCGTGTCTAAGGCCAAAGGTTATGACCGCGACACCATTCCTGGGGACTACGTCACCTTGCGCTCACCGTGCCCCAACTGTGGTGGTGTGGTGAAGGAAAACTACCGGCGCTACGCTTGTACTGGTCAAGGCGGGCAAGGCTCAGGTTGTGGCTTTTCGTTCACCAAGTTGCCTGCCGGGCGCGTGTTTGAAATCGATGAGGTCGAGTCGTTTGTGATGAACAAACGCGTTGGCCCGTTGCAGGGGTTTCGCTCCAAGGCTGGCTGGCCTTTTGTTGCCGAGTTGGCCTTGGTGTTCTCTGAAGAAGAGCAAAACTGGAAACTCGAATTTGACTTCGGTGAGGATGCCAAAGCCAAAGAGTCCGGCGAACCCGTTGACCTGTCTGATCGAGCGGCGATTGGGCAGTGCCCCAGCTGTGGTGCCTCGGTGTTCGAATGGGGTAGCCAGTACGTTTGCGAAAAGGCGGTCCCCACAGTGGCGCAGCCAGAGCCCAGTTGTCAATTCAAATCGGGCAAAGTGATTTTGCAGCAGGCTGTCAGCGTTGAGCAGATGCAAAAGCTGTTGACCACAGGCAAGACCGATTTGCTCGATCAATTTGTCTCAAGCCGCACACGCCGGCCATTTAAGGCCTTTTTGGCTTGGGATGCTGAGGCTGGCAAAGTGAGCTTTGAGTTTGCGCCAAGGGCTGGAAAAGCGCCGGCCGCCAGAAAAACAGCGGTCAAAAAACCAGCCACGAAAAAGGCGGCGGCCAAGAAGGCCCCAGCTAAAAAGGCGACTGCGAAAAAGCCTGCAACAAAAAAGGCGGCCAACTCCAGCGCTACCTGAAGGCGGGCTGCGTCGGGTGCGTGGATTGGCTGTGGTGCGCGCCGCGCGGGCCTCAAGGAGGCGAGGCCAAGTGGTGTTGAGACTGCGGTGAGAAGCGCACGCTGACCAACAAGCCCGGCGGCGTTTTATTGGGTTGGGCGTCGTTCATTTCTAGCGTCGCTTGAAATTGATGAACGACCTCATGAACGATGGTTAAACCAAGGCCCGAGCCCTGCGCATCTGAGCCGAGCGTGCGGTAAAACGGCTGCAAGACCAACGCGCGTTCACTGGGTGCGATGCCAGGCCCGTTGTCTTCGACTTGCAGCACCTGCACTCCAGAGAATGGGTCGCACAAGACACGCGCAGTCACCACGCCACCGTGTGGCGTGTAGTTGATGGCGTTGTCCACGAGGTTGCGCACCATTTCTTGCAGCAAAGTGGCGTTGCCTTGTAACCAGTGTTCAGTTGGCACGCGCTCCACACCTTCAAACCCCAAATCAATTTGTTTGTCCAGCGCCCGCGAGATGGCGTCTTGCACCACGCCGATCACGATTTCAGCCAAGTCCAACTTGGCTACAGGGAGGCTGCGCCCCGTTGACTCAGCTCTGGCCAGCGCCAGCAATTGGTTCACGGTGTGCGTGGCTCGCACGCTCGACGCCGATATGTTTTGCAAGGCGCCTTGCAAGTCAGTCGGGCTGACTTGCCTTTGGGCCAAATCGGCTTGCATGCGCAGGCCCGCGAGCGGGGTCTTCAGCTGGTGCGCCGCGTCGGCAAGAAAGCGCCGTTGCGAGCTCAGCGAAGCCCTGAGGCGGCGCAATAAATCGTTGATCGATGAGACCAATGGGACCACCTCTTGTGGAACGTAAGACTCGTCAATCGCAGACAAATCATCGGGTTGGCGCGCCCGAATGCGCTGCTCTAAATGGCTGAGGGGTCGAATACCGCGCACCAGAGCCAGCCACACCAACAGCACCGCCAATGGCAAGATCACGAACTGCGGCACCATCACACCTTTGATGATTTCGGTGGCCAACGTCGAGCGTTTGGTGAGTGTCTCTGCCACTTGAATCAAAACGTATCGGTCGTCTTGCGTGGGCGATTGCACCCACATATACGCCACGCGCACCTCGGCTTGGCGCATTTCATCGTCGCGCATTTGCACGGTACCTGGCAACGGCGGTACGTCGCCGCTGGGGTAGGGGAAGTCTGGGTCGCCTTCGACGACGAACCCGCCAGGCGACATGATTTGGTAGTACAACAGGTCGCTGTCGTCGGTGCGCAAACGATCGCGCATGGCGTCGTTGATCAAGATGTCACTGGCGGTTGCCTGAAACTGAACCCCTTGCGCCAGTGTCTCCAAGTTGTAGACCAAAGCCCGATCAAACGGTTTGGTGGCGATGCTTTGTGCGACCCACCAAGTTAACACCAAGGACAAGGGCCAGAGCAGCAGCAATGGCGTGAGCATCCAGTCAAGAATTTCTCCAAACAGGCTGCGCTGCTCACGTTGGAACAAGCCGAGGGCTGGAAAGTCTTCTTCGGTTTCAGCCGGCGATTTTTTCAAGGCAATAACCCAAGCCGCGCACGGTTGCGATCCGAATGGGGCCTTTCTCTATCTTCTTGCGCAGGCGATGTATGTACACCTCGATGGCGTTGTTGCTCACCTCTTCACCCCACTCACACAACCGATCTACCAATTGATCCTTGCTGACCAAGCGCCCGGCGCGTTGCAACAACACCTCTAGCAGGCCGAGTTCGCGAGCCGATAGTTCAACCATTTTTCCGTCAATGGTGGCCACCCTGCCGGCCTGGTCATAAACCAACGGTCCATGTTTGATTTGGCTGCTTGCCGCGCCCATGCCGCGTCGACTCAAGGCCCTGACTCTGGCCTCGAGCTCTTGCAGTGAAAAAGGCTTGGGCATGTAATCGTCTGCGCCCAAATCCAAGCCCTTGACGCGGTCATCCACACTATCGGCTGCTGTCAGTATCAGCACCGGCAGAGCCGAGCCGCGCGAGCGCAATCGCTTGAGCACTTCTAGGCCATTCATGCGAGGTAAACCCAAGTCGAGAATCAACAGGTCAAACTCTGTGCCCGTCATCAGCGCGGCATCGGCTTCAGTCCCGGACTCGACGTGGTCAACCGCGGCGCCGCCTGCGCGCAAAGTGCGAAGCAACCCGTCAGCCAGAACCTTGTCGTCCTCTGCAATCAGAATGCGCATGTTTGTCCCCTTGTATTTATTGGCATCTTTTGATGCTCGTTTCAATGCATTTTAGTCAGAGAGGCGAGGCATAAAAAATGCGCGTTTACCCATGGGCGTAGGCCTCAAGACCGATGGCCACGACAGTGGCCACGTCTTTACCTACGGCCGCTTGAAACTCAGCTTGCGCAATGGCAACGGCCCGCCCAAAGGCCTCCAGCCACTCGAGGCCTTGGGGTGTAAACGCGATGCGCTTGGCTCGCAGATCGTGGTCATCGGTCTCGCGCTGAACCAAGCCCCACGCCTCACATTGATTCACCAATGCACCCATCGCCTGCTTACTGATGCCAGCGGCCAACGCCAGGTCAGAGAGGCGAGCGCCATTCAGTGGCAAGTGTCTGGTGATGTGAACGTGGGCGGCGCCGATTTGATCGCGGGCAGCCAAGTTTGACAGCGCCAGCGGCACTTGTGGGTCGTGTGCCATGAGTTGCAAAACGCGGCCATCAAAGCGGCGCAGCGCGTCGCCCATGACCCTGCCCAAATGGCTCACGCGCCATGCGGGTTGCTGGTTTGTGTTTGCGTCAATCGGATCCATGGGTTTGAACGGTAACTTATCCATAAAATAATAGTAAAGTAAATTGACTAAATAAACATACAAATTAATTTTATAGAGCGTTAAACTCCTGATCAAGCATACAGACTGTATGTAAACACAGCTACCCACCAGGAGTGAACACCATGGACGCACCCGTCAAAGGCATCAACGCCGAGAAAGCCAAAGCATTGCAAGCCGCACTGTCCCAAATTGAAAAGCAATTTGGCAAAGGCACCATCATGCGCCTGGGCGCCGGCGAGGTGATTGCCGACATCCAAACCGTGTCGACAGGCTCATTGACATTGGACATGGCCTTGGGCGTGGGAGGCCTGCCCCGAGGGCGTGTGATCGAGATTTATGGCCCAGAGTCATCCGGCAAGACAACCCTGACCTTGCAAGTCGTCGCCGAGATGCAAAAACTCGGCGGTGTGTGTGCCTTTGTGGACGCTGAGCACGCCTTGGACGTGCAATACGCCCAAAACCTGGGCGTCAACTTGGAAGACATGCTGATTTCACAGCCCGATACCGGCGAGCAAGCCCTAGAGGTGGTGGACAGTTTGGTGCGCTCGGGCGCGATTGACCTGATCGTGATCGACTCGGTGGCGGCGTTGACACCCAAGGCCGAGTTAGAAGGCGACATGGGCGACTCATTGCCTGGCTTGCAGGCGCGCTTGATGAGTCAAGCTTTGCGCAAATTGACAGCCACCATCAAAAAAGCCAATTGCACGGTGATTTTCATCAACCAAATCCGCATGAAAATTGGCGTCATGTTCGGTAGCCCAGAGACCACCACAGGCGGTAACGCACTGAAGTTTTATTCATCGGTTCGGTTGGATATTCGCCGCATCGGTTCAATCAAAAAAGGCGACGAGGTATTAGGCAACGAAACACGCGTCAAAGTGGTGAAGAACAAAGTCGCGCCGCCATTCAAGACAGCGGAATTTGACATCATGTACGGCAAGGGCATCAGCCGCGAGGGCGAGATCGTCGACCTCGGCGTGTTGCACAACGTGGTTGATAAGTCAGGCGCTTGGTATGCCTACAACGGCGAAAAAATCGGGCAAGGCCGCGATAACGCGCGCGAGTTTTTGAAAGAAAACCCCAGCCTTGCGCGCGAAATCGAGAACAAAGTGCGCGAAATCTGTGGCGTCGCCTTGTGCAACGACGAACTTCCCCCGCCGGTGATCAAGGATGAAGCAGAAGCCTGACGTGCGGATTGAGGCTGGTGTGCCAGAGTCGTCGGTAGAAGTGGTATCGACCAAGGCGGCTGGTCCCAGCCTCAAGTCCAGAGCCTTGCGCTACTTGGCCATGCGCGAACACTCGAGGGCTGAGCTCGAGACCAAACTGGCGCCACATGCCCAGAGCCGCCAAGAACTGGCACAAGCCCTGGACGAGCTGGCAGCCAAGGGCCTGCAGAGTGATGCGCGGACATCGCAGGCTGTGGCGCGCTCGGGCGCCGCGCGTTATGGGAACGCCCGCATCACCGCCAAGCTGCGAGAAAAAGGCGTCGCCCCTGAACTGATTCACGAAGCCTTGGCTGAATTGGAAGAAGATGAACTCGCCCGGGCCACCGCGGTTTGGCAGCGCAAGTTCGGAGAGTTCGCCACAGACGCCAAAGAAAAGGCTCGACAGATGCGGTTTTTGATGGGCCGAGGCTTCTCGCAAGCGACGATTTACCGCGTCATGAGAGACGCCCAAGAACGCTGAAACTTGGGCCGGCGAACCTCAGAGCCATCAAAGCCGTCATAGCCACTCATGCGCACAGCGCGCCAACGCCGGTCAAGCGCCAAACATGATTTGCAAATTCTGCACCGCTGCGCCGCTGGCACCTTTACCCAGATTGTCTAGCCGTGCCACCAAGAGCGCGTGCTGGTTTGCATCGTTACCGAAAACGTGCAACTCCATGCCGTCGTGATTGGCCAACGCAGTCGCCTCAAGTTTGCTCGAGTCTCTGGCGTCCACCACTTTGACCCACTCGCTGCTGGCATAGTGCGCCTGCAAAGCATCGAGCAGCCGCGCCGTTGTGGCGCCGGCAGCCAGACATTCCCAAGGTAGCGGCAGCTGCACCAGCATGCCCTGCGCAAAATGGCCGACACTTGGCACAAACAATGGCGCCCTTTTCAGGCCGCTCCATTGCATGATCTCAGGCAGGTGCTTATGAGAAAGACCCAGCGCGTACAGCTCATACGCTGCGCCGTCTCCGGCCTCGTAGGCCTCGATCATCGAGCGACCACCGCCGCTGTAGCCGCTCACACTGGGCAGGCACACAGGGGTGTTGGGTTCAAGCAGGCCTGCATCCACCAAGGGCCTCAACAAGGCTATGGCGCCGGTGGCGTAGCAGCCGGGGTTGGAGACCTTGCTTGCCTGTGCGATCGCGGCACGTTGGCCTTGACACAATTCTGCAAACCCATACACCCAACCGGCTGCGACGCGGTGTGCCGTCGACGCGTCGACGATCCGCGGCGCATGCTGCCCCGCGGCCTGGGCTGCATCTACCATCGCCACGGTTTCCCTGGCCGCATCGTCATGCAAACACAGCACCACTGCGTCAGCGCAACCCAGGATGTCGCGTTTGGCTTCGGGGTCTTTGCGCCGGCTGGGGTCGATGCTGAGCAACTCGAAAGCACTTGACTGCGTCAAGCGTTGGCGGATCTGAAGGCCAGTGGTTCCTGCCTCGCCGTCGATAAAAATGCGAAAGGTCATGGGTGTAAATCGCGGTTTAAAGCGACAAAACAACGGGGTCGCATCGGCGCCGTCGGGCGCGTCTTGTCAGCTTGGTAAAAGAAAATGGCAGTCTGACATGATACAGTTCGACACTCAAGTTTCCCATCGCGCGCGCCAGACATGACCATGCTCAAAAGGCAGCCGCGCACATGGACCCGTTGATGACCCGCTCTAGAGAGATCCGCCATGAAAATTCACGAGTATCAGGGCAAGGAAATACTGCGCCAGTTCGGCGTTCCTGTCCCCCGTGGTATCCCCGCATTCAATGTTCAAGAGGCGGTCGAAGCCGCTCAAAAACTCGGGGGACCAGTATGGGTCGTCAAAGCCCAAATTCATGCGGGCGGCCGTGGCAAAGGCGGCGGCGTTAAAGTCGCCAAGAGCATAGACGAAGTCAAAGCATTGGCTGAGTCTATCCTCGGCATGCAGCTCATTACCCACCAGACCGGCCCTGAAGGCCAGCCTGTGCGCCGCCTTTACATTGAGGACGGGGCAGATATTCAAAAAGAATATTACGTCTCAGTGGTCACCGACCGTGCGACGCAAAAAATCGCTTTCATCGCTTCAAGCGAAGGCGGTATGGACATCGAAGAGGTGGCCCACAGCACACCCGAGAAGATCATCAAAGAATTTGTTGATCCGCAAACAGGCCTCAGCGACGCTCAAGCCAAAGCCATTGCCGACGGCATCGGCTTGCCGGCAGATTCGACGGCGCAAGCTGTAGACGTGTTTCAGAAGCTCTACAAGTGCTACATGGACACCGATGCTTCCCTGGTCGAAATCAATCCGCTCAACCGCGACAGCCAAGGCCAGATCATGGCATTGGACGCGAAATTTAACTTCGACTCCAATGCGCTGTTCCGCCACCCTGAAATCGTGGCGTTTCGTGACCTAGACGAAGAAGACCCAGCAGAGGTCGAGGCCTCAAAGTTTGACTTGGCGTACATCAGCTTGGACGGCAACATTGGCTGTTTGGTCAATGGCGCAGGCTTGGCGATGGCGACCATGGACACCATCAAGCTCTTTGGTGCCGAGCCAGCCAACTTCTTGGATGTGGGCGGTGGCGCCACGCCAGAGAAGGTGACCGAAGCGTTCAAGATCATGCTGAAGAACCCCAAGGTCAAGGCGATTTTGGTGAATATTTTTGGCGGCATCATGCGCTGTGACACCATCGCCGAAGGCGTGATCACGGCCTGTAAAGCGGTGAACCTGTCCGTGCCTTTGGTGGTCCGCATGAAGGGCACCAACGAAGAGCTGGGCAAGAAAATGTTGGCTGACTCAGGTCTTCCGATCATCAGTGCCGACACCATGGCAGAAGCAGCTCAACAAGTGGTCGCCGCAGTCAAGGCTTGAGCCCGACCAAAGAAGGAACATTTCAATGTCTATCTTGATCAACAAAGACACCAAGGTCATCACCCAGGGCATCACGGGAAAGACCGGACAATTTCATACCGAAAAGTGCATCGAATACGCGAACGGCAAAAACTGTTTTGTCGCTGGCGTGAACCCCAAAAAGGCGGGTGAGAAGATCTTTGATGTGCCGATTTACGCATCTGTCAAAGACGCGGCGTCAGAGACGGGCGCAACGGTTTCTGTGATTTATGTGCCGCCAGCAGGCGCAGCGGCAGCGATTCTCGAAGCCGTCGAGGCCGACCTTGACCTCGCTATGTGCATCACCGAAGGCATTCCCGTGCGGGATATGCTCGAAGTCCGCAACAAAATGAAAGCCAAAGAAGCAGCCGGCGGCAAGCGCACCCTGCTGTTGGGCCCAAACTGCCCAGGATTGATCACGCCAGACGAGATCAAGATTGGCATCATGCCAGGGCACATTCACAGAAAAGGTCGCATTGGCGTGGTCTCGCGCTCAGGCACCTTGACATACGAAGCCGTGGCGCAGTTGACCGAAATCGGTTTGGGGCAATCGAGCGCCGTTGGCATTGGCGGTGACCCCATCAACGGCCTCAAGCACATCGACGTGATGAAGGCCTTCAACGACGACCCAGACACCGACGCCGTCATCATGATTGGCGAAATTGGTGGTCCCGACGAAGCAGAGGCCGCCATGTGGTGCAAAGAGAACATGCGCAAGCCCATCGTTGGCTTTATTGCGGGCGTCACAGCGCCTCCCGGCAAACGCATGGGACACGCTGGCGCGTTGATCTCAGGCGGCGCAGACACGGCTGACGCCAAACTGGCCATCATGGAAGAGTGCGGCTTCAAAGTGACCCGCAACCCATCTGAAATGGCCAAGCTGCTCAAGACCATGCTCTGATGAGCCAATGATCAACCGCCCACAAACCGGCGGCTGTTCAATCCATGGCAACGCTTTCGCGTTGCCATTTTTTTTGGTGCTCACGCTAACAATGACGCCGGACCGGCGTTGCCGCGTCAATGGCCACCCGTACTGGGCGCGGCTGGTCGCTCCGCAAGCATACATGCGAACCTATTGCCGCAACAATCACACGACTGGCGCGCCTGATTACTCGGTCTGCGCTTGTGCTGCACCCGAGAACGAGCCTGCGTGCTAGTTTGTCAGAGACCGACCCGACCGGGACGGCACGTCAACAAGGGGTGGGTTATGTCAAAAAATCAAGTGCGGGGTTTCACGCTGATCGAGCTGATGATTGTGGTCGCCATCATTGGGTTGCTGGCTTCGGTGGCGATTCCGAGCTATCAAAACTATACCCAGCGCGCGCGCTGGGCCAACAACATCAGCTACGCGGCCACGGTCCAAACGGCGCTCATGGTCTGCTTTGTCGAAAGTGGCACGTTGGATGACTGCGCCACCCCAGATTTATTGGGGTTGTCTACCACGGTAGATGGTGGGCTTGAGATCGCCATGCCCAATGGCA
>CBFIFT010000065.1:0-10650 GCA_965661935.1 Burkholderiaceae bacterium
GTGTGTGAGCAAGAAGGCAGCGCTTCCCGCGGCCGGCAACGTGTCTGCCTTATCAGACGCTTGTGGTTCACCAAAACGCTTGAGCGACTCAAACGCGTCTTCTTTTTGTTGGGCCAGTCCGTGGGCAAGTGCCCGCAGAGCAGTGGCGGGTCGCTGTGTGACGGAGTCTGCCTCTAGCTGCTTGGCTTGCTGGATGGCTTCGTCGTATTTTTCGTTTTGAATGAGGCTGTTGACTTCGCTGAGAGCTTGATTTGGATTGGTCATGAGTGAAACAGGTCAGAGGGGATTGCAGCGAGCCGAAACTTATTTTTGGGTGGCAGCGACGACGGGATGCCAGCGCTGCCGCTCGGCCGCCATATAGGCCATGCCTTGCGAAGACGAGAGTGCCAACAGCTCAACGCCACGCTGTGCGAATCGGGCTTGCCAATCAGGTTTAGCCAGCACCGCTTGAATGGCGGCTTGCATGGCATTGAGCTCGGTTTCACCTACACCCTTGGGGCCACAGACGCCAAACCAGGTGAGCGAGGTCACCTGTGGCATGCCCAATTCGGCGAACGTGGGCGTGTTGGGCAACAGAGGCGAGCGCTTGCTGGACGAGACCGCGAGCACACGCATCAATGGGCTATCGCTGGCGCCGCCAATCGATGTGATGGTGGCGACACCCGCCTGCGTGTGTCCACCCATGACGGCCTGCACCGCCCCTGCGCCACCTTTGAAGGGGATGTGATTCGATACCAGGTTTCGCTCGTTGGACAGCAGTGCCCCCAACAGATGGCCGTGTGTGCCGACTCCAGGCGAAGCCCAGGTCCATTTTTTGTTTTGCAGGCTGGATAAGGCATCAATGCCCGAGTCGGTGTTGGAGATCAATGCGCTGGCAGGTCCGCCAACGATCGCTGCAACGCTGAAGTCTTGTTGTGGGTCGTAGCCGACGTCTCGCATCAGCGGCCCCACGACATGCGAGCCCAGGCCGCACAAGACCCAAGTCTTGCCGTCGGCAGGTGATTTGCTCACGCTCAGTGAGCCAATGGTGCCGCCCGCCCCTGGCTTGTTTTGAACCGATATGTTGGTGTCGTAGTGGGCCTCGAGCCCAGCCGCGAGTTCTCGGCCGATGAAGTCGGCGGCACCACCTGCGCGGTAAGGGACGACGAAGGTCATGGTGTCGGGCAAGGCGGCAGGTGTTTGGGCTTGTGCCCATGCCGTGAGGCTCAACACACCACTCGCAACGATGTGGGGGAGGGTAGGCAGTTTCATGTCACTCTCAGGGGGGTTGCTTTTGATCGCCTGCGCGTGGCTGAGGCATCGAGCACAGGTCTGCGCCTGTGTGAGTCACAAGTTTAATGGCTATTGACAAGCCATTGGCTCAAGCGCGTGGGTAATTTGCCCGCAAGCCGGCATAGGTCTTGATTTGGCGAATGCTTAAGTATGCAGAGCGCGTTTCTCATGAATGCACATGACGCCAAGAAAGCGGCGTCGGGGTTGCGCCGTTGCGACACCAGAGCCCAAGGCCAACCCGTGTGGTCCGGGAGTACTTGGTCTGGTGGCGAATCAGATTGACAAGGCTCAGCCCTTGAGCAGCTCGTCTGTGTACTCGACCCCCTCAGCTGGGCCAGCATCGGTGCGCAGTGCCTCTTGTTTTCGCAGGTCAACTCGGCGAATTTTTCCCGAGATGGTTTTGGGCAGGTCGCTGAATGCCAGTCGGCGCACCATTTTGTAGGGGGACACGCGTTGCTTTAAGTCGGCCAAGATGTCCGCTGCTGTGGCAACGGAGGCCTCATACCCGGGGGCCAGTATCACGAACGCTTTGGGCACAAATCCCCTCAAGCTATCGGGTGAGGGCACAACAGCTGCCTCCGCCACTGCGGGGTGCTCGATCAACGCGCTCTCGAGCTCAAAAGGACTGATGCGGTAGCCAGAAGCTTTGAACACGTCATCGGCTCGCCCGACGTAGGTGATGTAGCCCTGCTCATCTCGGCTACCGACGTCGCCCGTGTGGTAGTAGCCATCGCGCATCACTTGAGCGGTTTTTTCGGCGTCGTCTGCGTAGCCTTCCATGAGCGAAAGGGGGCGCTTGCTCAGGTCTATGCAAATCTCACCTTCGTCGCTTGGCTGACCGTCGGCATCGATCAAGACAATGGGGTAACCAGGCAGAGGTCTGCCCATCGAGCCCGGAATCAGTGCTTGTCCAGGTGAGTTGCTGATCATGGCTGTGGTCTCAGTTTGCCCGTAGCCATCGCGTATGGTCAGGCCCCAGCCGTTGCGCACTTGCTCGATCACTTCGGGGTTGAGTGGCTCACCCGCCGAGATGAGCTCGCGCAGGCGGACCGACCACTGCTTGATGTCGGCCTGTATCAAAAATCGCCAAACGGTTGGCGGCGCGCAGAGCGTGGTCACTTGGTTGTCTACCAACACGTCGAGGACGGCCTTGGCATCAAATCTGGCGTAGTTGTAGATGAAGACACAGGCTTGGGCATTGAGGGGGGCAAAAAAGCAGCTCCAAGCGTGCTTGGCCCAGCCAGGTGAGCTGATGGTCCAATGCACATCGTTGGGCTGCAGGCCTAGCCAATACAGCGTGCTGAGGTGGCCCACTGGGTAGCTTTGCCGGGTGTGCCGAACGAGCTTGGGTGCTGCGGTGGTGCCAGATGTGAAGTATTCAAGCAACGGCTCTTCCACAGACAGCTGCGGTGCCGTGAAGTCAGCACTGCTTTCGTGACTGGCGCGGTAGTCAACCCAGCCTTTTGGTAGCTCGACTTTGGAATCCGCAAGAATGCACGTCAAGGGTGGCAAGTCGCTGGCAGAAATCTCTTGTACCTTGGTCATGCCGCTGGCGTTGGTCATCAACCACTTGATGTTGCCTCGCACAATGCGGTCTTGCAAGTCAGCACCTGAGAGCAGGGTGGTGGCAGGGATCACGACCACGCCCATTTTGATCGCAGCCATCATGGTCTCCCACAAGGTCACCTCGTTGCCAAGCATGAGCATCATGCGGTCGCCCGGCCGAGCGCCTAAGTCCTTGAGAAAGTTGGCCACTTGGCTGGATCGAGCGGAGAGCTCTGCGTAGGTCAGTCCAGCGGCCGTGCCGTCCTCCTCTAGGATGCGAAGCGCCGGGGCAGAGTTGCCTTTGGCGATGGTGTCAAAGTAGTCGGTCGCCCAGTTGAAGTATTTCAACTCAGGCCATTGGAACTTGGCGCTGGCGGCAGCCCAATCGTTCTTGTGATCGAGCATCACTTGGCGGGCTTGTATAAACGTTTCGAATTCGCTCATCTGGGTCTCCATTCTTGTTGTGCTTTGAAAGCGGCAACCACCACTCTGGGGTCTACTTTAGTGCATGTTTTTTACCATTGACCCGCGCCATTGCCCAGTCGGGTTTGCGACCACACCCTGCCGCCAGTCGCAGCGGGCGCAACGCATTGCGGGCTAAGCGGATGCGCGGTTGACGCTGGTCAGCAGCTGCTCACGCAGTTGCGGCTTGAGCACCTTCCCCAGCGCGCTTTTGGGCAGGCTGTGCGCAAAGGTGATTTGCTTGGGCCACTTGTATTTAGCGAGCTGAGCGGCTAGGTGAGCTTGGATGGCTGATGCGCTCAATTCAGCCCCTGACGGGTCGCTGCTTTTGACCACGACGAGAACCGGTACCTCACCCCACTGTGCGTCAGGCAAACCGACCACAGCACACTCGGCGACGCCCGCAAAGGTCACCAACAGGTTTTCTATCTCAGCAGGGTAGATGTTCTCGCCGCCGGAAATGATCATGTCTTTGTTGCGCCCGACAACGTGGAGGTAGCCACTGGAATCCAAATGCCCGAGGTCGCCCGTGTGAAACCAGCCATCTGTCAATCCGTCGCCCGGGCGTTGCTCGGCGTTCCAATAGCCCCACATCAAATTGTTCGCGCACAGGCTGATTTCACCGACGCCGCCTTGCGGCACAGACTTACCGTGGTCATCGATGAGTCGCAATTTGGCCCCACTGTGGGGTTGGCCAGAGCTGCCAACTTTGTCTCGGGCTTCGCTGAGCCGCAACGCGACAGAGACAGGGCCTGTCTCGGTGGTTCCGTAGACCTGCCCCACCGGTATACCGCGTTGGTGGAATGCCTCGATGTACGCCTGAGGAACCACTGACGAGCCAGTCATGATGCCGCGCAAGCTGGTGAAATCGGCTTGGGCCCAGCGCGGGTGCTCCATGACAGCGCGCAGGGTAGCCGGAACCAACAACGACAGCGACGGACGGTGCTCTTCCACCGATGCGATCCATTGCCCCGGATCAAAGCGTGCATGCAAAATCACACGTGCACCATGTAACCACGCGGGCAGCGTTTGAATACACAGCCCGCCCACATGAAACATCGGCAAGGTGGATAAAACCACGTCGCTTTCGTGCAGGTCGTGGGCCCAGACGCTGGCGCGTGCGTTGTTGAGCAAAGCGTCTTGGGTGTGCACAGCACCTTTAGGACGGCCTGTGGTGCCTGATGTGTAAACCAACAAAACGGGGTCTTCACCATGCCCGCCGCTGGGTTCGCTTGGGCTTGTCGCGAACCCTTGGGGACTGGCGCTGGGCTCACACATCCACGCTTCAACGCTCAAGTGAATAAGCTGAGGGGCTCGCAAAGCCAATGCGGTCGCTTGGTGGGCCGTGTCAAAAACCAAGGCAGATGGCGCCGCATCGTCAATGACCTGTTGCAGCTCGGGGACAGCCAAGCGGAAATTCAATGGCACCCAGATGGCGCCGATGCGAGCACACGCGATCAATGTCACCAATTGAGCTGGGTGGTTGAGGCTCAGCCACGCGATGCGGTCACCTTTTGTGATCCCCATTTGGACCAGTCGGCGACTCACTCGCTCAACCGCCGCCCACAAATCAGTCGGACGAAAGGTCTCGCTTTGCTCCCCCGCTTGATAGACCATGCCGCCACTGAGCCCGTCGCCCAGCGCCAGCGCTCGAATGCGCTCAGCCAGAGGGCTGGACTCTCGAGGCGTGGGGTCAGTCATCTGATTCGCCCGCTTCGTAAAGCGCTTCGCGACCGATGCGATCCAGACAAAGTTCTGCCGTCCAAGGCAACATGAGAGAGCCGCACCGCGCATCGCGGTATAGCCTCTCAAGGGGCAAACTCTTCAGCATGGATTGGCCGCCACATGTGCGAATCGCGAGGCGCGCGATGTCTTGGGCGTTTTCCATGATGGTGTACTGTGTCGCATAAGCCCTCAGCCGCGTCGACTTGCTGGGATCGACGCTGGCATCGGTGATCGCCCGCATGAACATGTTGCGGGTTTGCTCTAGCTTCACGAACATTTCAGCCACCGCCATTTGCTTGGTCGCAAATTGGCGCCGCTTCACCGGGCCGGTGCCAGGTATTTCGCCACGCAAATAGGCGACCGTGAAGTCATACGCGGCTTGTGCAATACCCATATAGGTCGGTGCGAGCGTCATGAACATATGAGGCCAGCGGCTGGCCGCCTGAAAATAAAGGCCTTGCGGCATCAGGGCCGCATCGTCCGGCACAAACACATCTTCGAAAATCAGGGTGCGCGACACTGTCGCCCGCATGCCCAGCGGGTCCCACGGCCCTTCCACCCTCACACCAGCTGCGTCGCGCGGAATGGCGAGATAGAGGGTGTCTTTGCGGGACAAGTTGGCATCGGCCTTTTTTTCAGTGCACAACACACCGAAGTAGTGCGCGGCATCAGACAGCGAAGCGAAAATTTTCTTGCCGTTGACTCGCCAACCGCCCTCGACCCTGATCGCAGTTGTGCCAAAGGGGGCCGCGCCTGAGGCGGCGGCGCCGCCCTCAGAGAAGGGCTGTGCATAAATGGCCCCCTGATTGACCACACGGTCAAAATGGACGGCTTGGTGTCGTTGGTGAGTAGCCTGCTGCTCGGGTGTCATTTCCAAGTCTTCAGATAGCAACCCACTCCACAGCGTGGTACAAACGTGCATATTGAACGTCAGTGCGGTGGCGCCGCAGTATCGGCCAATCTCTGCTGAAACCATGGCGTAGGTTGCATAGTCGGCGCCTTTGCCGCCGTGCGACTCTGGGACGCAGAGCGCAAGCAAGCCTGCCTCGCGCAGGTCGTCATAGTTGGCAAACGGAAACTGTGCCAACCGGTCTAGCTCAGGGGCGCGGGGCGCAAACTTGTCTGCGCCGAGCTGACGCGCCAGTGCCATCAGCTCAGTTTGCTGCGGGGTCAATGGATAGTCGTCACCACAAATGGGCATCACGCGATTCGTCATATTACAAATGCTCCTCGAGGTAATTCAGCATGATGTCAGCCACTGCAAGTGGCTGCTCAAAAGTCAATAAGTGCCCCACACCAGCCACACAACAGTAGGTTGATGTGGCGATTTTTTTTGCCATTTTTTCCATCACAGATGGCGGCGCGGTGGCATCCAACTCACCTGCGATACAGAGGGTGGGCGCCACGATGTAGGGCAAAGCACTGCGCCGATCGAACGCGACCAACGCCTGCAAGGCCTCTTGATAGGCTTCAGGTTGGATCGAGCCCATGGCCTTGCAGGCGGCTTCCAAGGCTTGCGGCTCTGCATGAGTGCCCAGCATTTGGGACACGACTTTTTGTGCCACTTGGTGCATGGTTAGCCCTGCTTGGATGGGGGCCAAGCGCTGCGAAATAAATGCCCGTTGAAAGTCTCCGCTGCTGTTGCCAAAAGCGGGGCTCGTCGCGATCAGAACCATTGCAGCCACTTTCGCAGGGAAGCGGCTGACGTACTCTTGGGCAACCATGCCCCCCATGCTGTGACCAACCAGCACCACGCGACTTGCATGGGCGCGCTCAAGCATCGCGTCCAGCGCGAGCGCCAAGTGCTCGAAGTCATAGGGCAACACCCCAGGGCTATCACCATAAGCGGGCATATCCCACGCCAGGCTGTGCCACCCTTTCGTCCGGCAATACTCCAAAATTGGCTGCCAACCGAATGCCCGCCCCCCAATGCCATGCAAAAACACCAGCGTGGGTCGGCTTCCATCTGGATAGCCGGCTTCGATGTGGTTGGGGCAGGGAGTTGGTGCCATGTTCATGCTGCGGTCTCAAGCTGATCCCACTGAACTTCGCCCGAGCGCACCATGCACACACCATCCAAGGCAATGGTGCAACCCCGCATCGGCAAATCAAAGTGTCCCAGCGTGTGGCGACCAGCGACTTCATTGGCGCCCGTGGAATACAAGAAATTGCCAGCAAACGCCCGAAGCTCTGTGCCATTGCAATCTCGTTTGTCATAAAACGCAAGAGCGTCCCAGCGCGCCTGTGCATTGAGCCCAAACCCCACATGGGACGTGGCATAACAAGCGCGATGACCTTCCAAGTCTTCCCAAGCCTTCCAATACGACTTCATCATCTCTGCGTCTGCCCCGTGCCCATTGATATCGACCACTTCATCCTTTTCTATGGTCAACTCAATGGGGCTCGTGAGGTAGTTCTTGAACGTCAAATTGACGTCGCCCGGTGCCATCACCAAGCGCCCCGACACGCTGCCAGCAGCCGGGAAAGCCAGAACCAAGCCGCCGGGCCAGTGCGAGACCATGCCGGGTTTCTGTGCGTACCCCCAAACGCCGCCCACAACGGCTTGATCGAGCTGAATGCTCAGATCGCTGCCATGCTCTGATGTCACGCGCATGGTTTGGCTCGACTTCATCTGCTTCATGGCGCTGCGCACTTGGGCGTGTGTCTGGGGGCCCGCCACCGTGCGTTCGAGAATTTCGGGGTGCTCGTTGGAGACCATCAATAGCCTGGGCCGGTTTTCGCCCACGCCGCGCATGATTTGCGGCAACTCCGGCGCGTGCAAAAGGCCCTCCACGGTGCAATCGACGATGAAGTCAGCGTGCCGCAATGACTCAATCACTGGCGCCAAGTGTTGAATGGCGTCGCTGGCTCCTGTGGACCTGACGGGTATGGAGCCCTTGGCCCGAGGTGTGGTCAACGTGACTTCGAACACGCTGGCGCCCAACTGCTCGAGCGCCAAGCGAGCCAGATCAACGTTGACCCGCCTGGACTGTGTTTCACAGAGAATCGCTGCGACTTCACCAGCTTGAACCTGGCATTGTTGAAAGGTTTGGCGAAATGCCTCTATCCATTTGTACTCAATGCGTTCAATTAGCATGGGGCCCACTCTCCGACGTGGTTGATGCGCAGATCGCTCAGCTCGACCCAAAAGTTCATGACCTGCCAGAGGGCTGGGTATGCGTGCGCGCAGGGGTTGCAACAAATCTTAGGTGAATTTTATATGAAATTTCATATAAAGTAGTGGACCCTTTCATAGGAGCTGACACCCAGACGACGCACAAATCTTGCGGCCGTCATGCCATCTTTTGGAGAACATTGCGATGCCGCCCGACCCAATGCCAGCCCACCCGAGCACATTCATTGGTGACTATTTGCCGTATTTGCTAGCAAAAGCAAGTCATGAGATATCTTCTGAATTTCACAAAGAGGTCTTGGCGGCGGGCGTCAGCGTCATGGAGTGGCGCGTCATGGCCAGTTTGGCGAACGGGCAAGCCAAGGGCGTCAACGCATTGTGCGCCACATGCCTCACCAAACAACCCACCATGACCAAACTGGTCGCGCGCATGATCGATAAAGGGTGGCTTGCGCGCTCGGCCCACGCCTCAGATCGCAGGCAATCTTTGCTGCGCTTGACACCTGCAGGGGATGGCGTGCTCGCTCCGCTTCTTGATGCAGCCAAGCGCCATGAAGCGCAAGTCTTGAAGGATTTCGCCGCGAGCCAGGCGAGCGAGTTGAAGGCTCGGTTGTTGCAGATGATTGCCGCAAAAAGCGGATAGCGCACAGCGCAAGAAGGTGCGCATTCTTGCGAAACCGCGGCGTTCGACGTGTTCTAATATGACAAATCTAACAATGTATTGACTATATATAAATGTATATATATCTAGATAATATAAATTCTAAAGATAATCTTTAAATGGTACAAAATAGCCGACATGAAAATCTCTGTATTCATTTTAGAGGATGAAGCTGAAATCTCTTGTGCCCTCGGCGATGTGTTGGGTGAGGACCCATCCTTAGAAATTGCAGCGATGTGTACCACCACAGGGCTAGAGCAGGGCGTGTGGTTTGACGTGATGGGTCGGGGTGAAGAGCAGTTGACGGGTTGGTCAGATGCGAACGATGGCTTGTTGGCACTTGACATCAACCAAGACGGTGTCATCAACGACGCCACCGAGCTGTTTGGCTCAGCCACGCGATTGAATGGTGGCGGCATTGCAGAAGACGGTTACCAGGCCCTGAGTCAGCACGACGACAACGCCGACGGCGTGATCAATGAGCTGGACACGGTGTTTGCGGGCCTCAAGCTGTGGGTGGATGCCAACCAAGACGGGCACACCGACGCAGGCGAGTTGCGTGCGCTGTCAGACTTTGGCGTGAGCGAGTTGTCACTGGATGCACAAGTTGGCGAGCAAGTGGACAACGGCAACGTGTTGGGCTTGGTGTCGGAGTGGAAAGACAGCAGCGGCGCCAGCCACGACATGGCCGATGTGTGGTTTGCCACATTGAGCAGCGGTGAAGCGGAGTCTGGTGTTGGCACGGCAGACGAAGGGGTTGTTTCTGAGGACTGCGTGACTGCGCCTTTGGAAACTGTCTCATATGACGCTTACTTGGTCGATGTACCGACGGCCGATGTGGAGATGGTTGGCCAGAGCATGACGGCGCCAGTGCTGTAAGCGACGGGCTTGCCCCAATGGAAAGCGCCTGCTTTGAGCAGGCGCTTTTTTTTGCGTCGATCGTCAGCTGCTTACTTCAGAACGGGGGGTAAAGGGGGTGCGCTAGCAATCGAGTGATCTATCGGCGGACTCGGGTGTCAAGCAGCACTGCGTCTGGGCGGATAATCTGGGCTTTGAGTCTGGCGGTGAGCGTGGTTTTAGCCCTGTGCGGGCTTTGACTCGCAGCTTGCTCGCACCGTTCAACCCAGCTTGGCTCAACATTGATCGCGAAAGGATTTCAAAGTGAACAAAGATTTGTCTGGATCAGACACTGAGCCACGCTTGAGTTCGTTGTCTCATGGGGGTGGCTGCGGTTGCAAAATTGCACCGGGTGTGTTGGCAGAGATGCTGCGTGAGATGCCACAGATGCCGGTGCCGAGTGAGTTGCTTGTCGGGCACGAGTCTGCAGATGACGCAGCGGTTTATAAACTCAATGCAGAGCAAGCGCTGGTAGCGACCACAGATTTTTTCATGCCGATCGTGGACGACCCGTTTGACTTTGGGCGCATTGCCGCGACCAATGCCATTTCAGATGTCTATGCCATGGGTGCCCAGCCGATCATGGCGTTGGCCTTGGTGGGTATGCCCATTTCTGTTTTGAGCACTGACACCATTGGCCGCATATTGGCTGGCGGGCAGTCGATTTGTGCCCAAGCTGGCATCCCCATTGCAGGTGGCCATAGCATTGATTCAGTTGAGCCCATCTATGGTTTGGTGGCCATGGGTTTGGTGCATCCAGACCATATCAAAACCAACAAGGACGCTCAAGTTGGCGACTGTTTGGTTTTGGGGAAACCGTTGGGCGTCGGCGTCTATTCAGCGGCGCTCAAGAAAGAGGCTCTGAGCCCCGCTCAGTATGCAACCATGGTTGAGACGACCACGCGATTGAATACGCCAGGCCCTGAGCTGGCAAGCCTTTCAGGGGTGCATGCTA
>CBFIFT010000066.1:0-10333 GCA_965661935.1 Burkholderiaceae bacterium
CGCACACTTGCGATGTCATCTTTGACAACGTCAGAGTGCCCGCTGAGAACTTGATTGGGTTGCAAGAAGGCCAGGGCTTTAAAACCGCCATGAAAGTGTTGGACAAAGGGCGCATTCACATTGCCGCTGTGTGTGTTGGTGTCGCTCAGCGCATGCTCGACGATGCGCTGCGATACGCCGTCGAGCGCCAGCAGTTTGGTCAAGCGATTGGCGAATTTCAGTTGGTGCAGGCCATGCTGGCTGATAGCAAGGCCGAAATCTATGCGGCGCAATCGATGGTGATTGATGCGGCACGCCGCCGCGATGCAGGCGAGAGCGTCACCGTAGAGGCCTCGTGCTGCAAGATGTTTGCATCCGAAATGTGTGGACGTGTGGCCGACCGCGCGGTACAAATATTGGGTGGTGCGGGCTACTTGGCCGAGTACGGCATAGAGCGTTTTTACCGAGACGTGCGCCTGTTTAGGTTGTACGAAGGCACCACACAAATACAACAGCTCATCATAGGGCGTGCCATGGTCAAACAAGCCAGGGCTTGATTTTGGTTGCGGGGGTGGGGCGAAGGTCTCAACCGCGTGATTTGCACTTGGGGCTGTAGGTTGAGCCTCGCCATATGGAGAAAAACATGATCAGTTACGACGTGACAGAGTGGGGTAAATCACTGCAACAGGCGGTTCGAGAAGTGCCACAGCCTCAGGGGACTGAAGTACTGGTGCGTGTGAAGTACTGCGGCGTGTGTCACTCAGATGTGCACATCCGCGATGGTTATTACGACTTGGGTGATGGCAAGCGTTTCAATGTTGAAGAGCGAGGCGTTCAGTTGCCGCTGACCATGGGGCATGAGCCCTTTGGCACAGTCATGGCAGCGGGGCCCGATGCCCAAGGCGCACCGATTGGGGAGGATAGGTTGGTCTATCCATGGATTGGATGCGGGCAGTGCGGGCAGTGTGATGCTGGACAAGACAACTATTGCACCAAGCCACGCTTTTTGGGTGTCATGCGGCCAGGTGGTTACGCCCAGAATTTGCTCGTGGCGCACCCCAAGTACTTGGTGGATGTCAGCGGGATTGAGCCCAGTTTTGCCCCCGTTTTGGCGTGCTCGGGTTTGACGACTTACAGCGCAATCAACAAGTTAATGCCCTGCAACCCACATGATTGGATTGTGGTGATGGGTGCCGGTGGTCTGGGGCTGATGGCTGTCGCCGTGCTGCGTGCTTTGGGCCATGAGCGCATCGCTGTGTGCGAGCTTGACGAGTCCAAGTGGGAGGCCGCCAACGCCATGGGTGCTCAATTGGTCGTTCAACCTCAAGACACCGAGGCACTGGCAACCTTGCAAGGTCTAGATGGTGGTGTGTACGGGGTGCTTGATTTTGTTGGTGCCGCACCCACCGCAGAGCTGGGTATTGCTGCACTGCGCAAGGGCGGTCGCTATGTGGTGGTGGGCTTGTTTGGCGGTCAAATCCCCATGTCTTTGGTGCCCATCGCGCAGCGTGCCATCACGATTCAGGGCTCGTACGTGGGCAACTTGGCGGAGCTTGAAGCCGTGGTGGCGCTGGCCAAATCGGGCAAACTCAAGGCCTTGCCGACGCAGACCTGTGATCTAGCCGAGGTGTCTGGGGTACTGGATCAACTCAAGGCCGGTACCGTGTTGGGTCGCGTCGTGGCCGATTTGCAAAAATTGAGCGCTTGAGGCCGCTGCCGCAAATGCGCAGCGCAAGTCATTAGTCGATTGCAAAGGGGTTCGCATGAATGCAAGCCAATCCAAACCTCATGACATGACCGATGCAGAGTGGGCCACCCGCGTCGATTTGGCGGCTTGCTACCGACTGATTGCCCACTATGGGATGTCCGATTTGGTCTACAACCATGCGACCGCAAGGGTGCCGGGTACCGAGACATTTTTGATCAACCCCTACGGGCTCTTGTACACAGAGGTCACGGCGTCTAACTTGATCACCATCGACTTAGAAGGTCGTGTGGTGCGTCAAGGTGCCACCGAGCTCGGCGTGAACCAAGCGGGTTATGTGATTCATTCGGCCATACATCGGGCGCGGCACGACGTGGACTGCGTCATTCACACCCACACCCGCGCTGGCATGGCAGTCTCGGCCATGGCTTGCGGCTTGCTGCCGCTGACGCAGTCGGCCATGCGTTTTCATGACATTGCCTACCACGACTACGAAGGCCCAGCGATCGATGAGGCAGAGCAAGAGCGCCTACTCAACGACTTGGGCGGCGCCAACGCCATGGTGCTGCGCAACCATGGGTTGTTGGTGGCTGGCGCATCGATTGCTCAAGCCTTTAACGCGCTCTATTGGTTAGAGATGGCTTGCAAGGCGCAAGTTGATGCGATGGCCAGTGGGCAGGCTTTGTGTCAACCAGACGCCGAGGTGGTCGAAAAAACCTGGCGCTTGTATCAACCTGATGTGCGTCGGCCCTTTGGTGAAATGGAGTGGCCAGCCATGCTGCGCTTAGCGGACTCGTTGGACCCCAGTTACGCCACGTGAGCAGGGTCGGGTGATCAAACGCTGTCGAGCATGCCTTCGATGATTTGTTGCACCTTGAACGCTGTTTGAAAGCTGGGTAAACGATGGGCATCGCCTGCCAGCATGGCGGCGACTCGACTCAACTGCGCTTGGTAAGTGGCCTTGCGCGGGTCAGCATCGTGCGCCAGCGACAGGCCGTCTGGATACGCCTCATCAAACTGCGACAGGCTGTACCAGTTGTTGAGCGACAGGGTTTGGTTTTGACCCAAAAAATCGGCTCGCACAATTTCTTGTGGCTGCCCCCCAGTTGTGGCCACCAGCGAAACCGGCGTACCCGCCGCACTCAGTTGAGCAGTCAATGACTCTTCGGCCAACTCGGCGTGCCGCCGCACACCGTGCACCGATAACAGCTGTACCTCGCCAAACAGTCTATGCAACAAATAAACAAAATGCGATGTCACTTCGCGGGTGAACCCGCCTTGCGCTGCGCCACTGAGCCAAGGAGCGTGGGCTTGAAAAGGACGCGGCCAGTTGTGAAAGTGCAAGCGCACATGGATGTGGCGCAACCCAAACGATGGCGCTTGGATCTTGGACTCCAAGATATCAACTGCCGGTGCTGATGCAAAGACAAAGTTCACCGCCTCTGGCAAGCCCGATGCGCGAACTTCTTCAACCAAAGCAGCGCTCTCATCGAGGTCAACACCCAGCGGCTTTTCGCAAAAGATAGCCTTGCCGTTGGCGATGCATACACGGGTTAGCTCGGCGTGAAAAAGGGGGGGTGTTGCGACATAAACCACGTCAACCTCGGGGTCAGCGATGGCTTGCTCTGCCGAGTCGAACAGCCGCACATTGGGGTAGTGCTTGGCAGTCAGGTCTTGGGCAGCTTCGGCCACGTCGAACCCAGCCACCACTTGAAACTGGTTGTGCTGTCCTGCTTGTTCGAGCATGCGCTGGCCCACCGCACCGAGGCCGATCACGGCCATGTTGTAGCAACGTTCACCCATGGATTTGTACTCCTGTAACTGGCCCGAATGGTCGCCGCAGCAAGGCCCAAGGGGTGTCGCGCGGGTAACTGGTTGTTCGCCTCAAGCGTGCGTTTCGATCAAAGCCAAAAGCCAGCCAACAGCATCGCCAAAACGGCGCCAGCCGTGAGTTGAGCCCGCAAGCGCAGCCAAGCCAGCGGCCAGCCCAAGATCTGGTTGTGGCGCCAGTCCATCGCAAAAGCCAACCCGTACACGCCGGCCAAGCCCCACCACATCCAGGGTGAGGGCCACGCCACACAAGCGGTGGCTAGCAAAGAAGGCACCACGCTCCAGATCAACAGCCTGCGCCGCTCGCTCGGTGCTAAATCAGGCAGTGCCAAGGCCCAAGCCCATGACAGCGCACCGACAAAGGTCACGATCGACACCGAGTAGGCGATCAAAACCCGCTCTGCCACTGGCGTGGCGACACCGCTGACAGCCCACATGAGACCCAGAGCAAAAGGCAGCCAGCCACCATAGCCAAGCCAACGCAAGGCCACCCACACGCTGGGCGACCACTCGGGGCGCTGTTGGGCGCGCGCTTCATTGGTCATGATTGACCCCCATCGCTGACAAGAGGTGCTGGGCGCTTTGCCAAGCGCCCTCAACCCGCCCGCCACCTAACCAGTCGCCCACCACGCCTAAACCGAGGTCGGCGGACCAGTGCGAGGGTTGTTGACTGGCGCCGCGCGAGCGGGCATAGCGCCAACGGTGGGCGCTCATTTCTGGCGGTTGCTGCGACCAGCCACGTTGACTCAGCCACATGCGGGTTTGTGCCATGACAAATTCGGGCGTAGCGTCAACGTGCTGCTCTGACCAGCTTTCGGTCGCGTGCAGCGTCCAGTGGGCATGCGTGATGCGACCTGGTTTGCGGTGGTTGTTGGCGATCCAATCCACAAACGGGTCGTTCACAAACCAGCCCCCAAAGTTGTCGGGTGCGCCTTGCGCCCAGTCCATCATCACTGCCCAGCAGGGTGTCATTTCGATCTGCTGCCATGCGCTGAGCCACGCCTGAGGCAGCTCATTGAACAAAGCCTGCAGCTGTGGCAGGGGCAGGCTTGCAATCACCGCATCAAATGGTCCCAGCGCGGCGCCTTGCTCGCTCACGCGAAGCCACCACTGCTGCTCTTGGCGTTCGACCTGTGTCACCGCATGTCCCACATGAACCTGAAGGCCTTGCAACAAGCCCTTGATGGGCGATGACATTTGGGGCGTGCCGATGTAGCGCGTCACCGACTCGCTGAGGCGTCGCTCAGCCCCTTCGCCACTCACAACGGGCGACGACCAAACTTGCGCCCAACCCGCTTGCACCCACTGCGCGACGCAGTCGTGGAATGGCTGAGACTGAGCTGTGAAGTACTGAGCACCGTGGTCGATCGCACCGGCGGCGGTGCGCCGCGAGCTCATTCGGCCGCCCACGCCTCGGCCTTTGTCAAACACCGCGACGTCATGGCCTTGGGTATGAAGGGCTTGGGCCGCGGTTGCTCCGCTCAGGCCTGCTCCGATGATGGCAATTTTCATATGCATAAATGTAGCGCCCCTAGGACCCCTGGGTTGGGTTGCCCATGAAAACCCATGCGTCTGGATTGGGGGCCGTGGCGAGGCCCTGAATGCGGCATGCTGTTTGGGGTGGGGCGTTTTGATCAACGGGCGCCTGATCGACGGCGCCGCCGCGGCACATTGGCATCGCTGTCCGATTGCGTTACCATCTCGCGCTAGAAAGCGTTTTCACGCCATTTTGAGATGTACTGATGCCGATTTGAAGCGACTTGAGCGCGTCAGTGGGGTCCACCTCAGCGGGCTCCACCTCATGCTGATACAAGAGTTAATCCGTTTATGAAAGTAACCCTGTCCATGGTGGCCCAAGAGGCTGCCGTTTCACCCAGCACTGTGTCACGCATTCTCAATGGCACGGCCAGGGTTGACCCGGTCAAGCAAAAGCGGGTGCAAGAGGTGATTGAGCGATTGGGCTTTCGGCCCGATCATGCGGCTCGCACTTTGGCTGGCGGTCGAACAAGCACCATCGGCGTGGTGACGCAATTCATAGATAGCCCGTTTTATGGTGAAGTGTTGCGCGGCATAGAGATCGAACTGAGGCAGCACCAGCAAGTGCCGCTGTTTGTCAGTGGTCACTGGGACGAGGCTGAAGAGCGCGCGTGCATCGACTTGCTGCGCGACCGCAAGGTTGACGGCATCATTGCCCTGAACAGTTGTTTATCAGACGCTCAGCTCAAAGAGTTGGCCGCGGATGTGCCGTTGGTCGTGACGGGTCGCCGGCTTTTTGGTCCGCGCATGGCCAGCTTGGACTACGACAACATTGGTGGCGCAAAAGAGGCCGTTGAGCACTTGATTGAGCAAGGCCACGAGCGCATTGCATTTATCTCTGGCCCGACCAACCACGTGGACGCGCGCGAACGCTTGGGTGGGTACATGGCAGCCTTGGGTAACCGAGCCCATAGGGACCCACGCTTGATTGTCGATGCGGACTACCAAGAGCAAGGCGGGTTTGACGCCACCATGCAGTTGCTTGACTCGGGTGTGGGCTTCACTGCCCTGTTGGCGGCTAACGATCAAATGGCCTTTGGCGCACGGCTCGCCCTGCATGAGCGTGGGCTTCGTGTGCCACAAGATGTGTCTTTGGTCGGCTTCGATGACCTGTATTTCTCACGCTATATGACGCCGCCGCTGACGACGGTTCACCACTCGGCTGAGGACCTCGGGCGGCAGGCCTCTCAGGCGCTTCTTGGGTTGCTTCGCGGCGAGTCGGGTGGGCATCATTTATTGCCCACGACTTTCATTCAGCGCCAGTCGACGCACCCTATCTCTTCGGTTTGACCCTGTCTAAGACGATCTAGGGAAATCCCTAGGCAGACAAGAATGGCTTTTCTTGCACAATGAAAGCGCTTTCTTAAATCTTTCAGGGAGAACAACAATGAACAAAAAGTGGTTGGTCGGATGCCTACTCAGCACATCCTTGGGGGTGCAGGCCGCAGACGTGACTTTGACGGTCGCAGCTTTTCCGGCAGTGGACGAAATCGTGAAGGCAGCAGCGGTTGAGTGGGAGAAGCAAAACCCAGGGGTGACGGTCAAAGTCATCAGCCGCGCCTACGCCGATCACCACACCGCGATGACCACGGCGCTGGCGACATCGTCCGACCTGCCCGATGTCATGGCCATTGAGTACGGCTATTTGGGTCGCTTCGCCCAAAGTGGCGGGCTGGTTGACATGAACGCCTTAGACCCGCAGTTGGCCGCCAAACTGGACAACTTGGTGCCATATGCAGTGGCGCAAGGGTCCTTCGAGGGTTTCGGTCAAGTGGCGATGCCCACTGATATCGGCCCCGGCGCCTTGTTTTACCGTAAGGACTTGCTTGACGCCTGCGGTGCAACCGAGCAAGACCTGACCCAGTCGTGGGACAGCTACCTCGCGACCGGGGACTGCATCAAAGCAAAAACCGGCGCTGCACTGATGCCCCATGCCCGTGACATCAAAGACATCGTGATCCGCGCGGGTGTCCAACCCGGTGAGGGTGTCTACTTTGACCGCGACGGCAAGTCGGTGGTTGGTCAAGCCCCGCGCTTCAAGCGCGCGTTTGAGTTAGCCAAACAGGTGAGAGATCGGGGGCTGGACGGCAAAATCAATGCGTGGTCCAACGAGTGGGGCGAGGCGTTCAAGCGCGGCACGGTTGCCACCCAAATGATGGGCGCGTGGCTGGGTGGGCACCTGGCCAATTGGCTCGCACCAGACACTTCTGGCAAGTGGCGCTCTGCGCATTTGCCCAATGGCGCCTACGCTTCTTGGGGTGGTAGTTTTTATGCCGTACCCAAAAAAGCCGAGCACCAAGCGCAGGCCTGGGCGTTGATCGAATACTTGACGCAAGACGCCAAGCAGCAAAAGGCGGCACTTGAAAAGTTCAACGCTTTCCCAGCATTGGTCAAGGCCCAAACGGGTGACGACTTTGATGCGCCGATTGCCTTTTTGGGTGACCAAGCCGCGCGCGGGCAGTGGCGCGACTCGGCCATGCGCATCGTGGCCACCAAGGTGTTCAAGCACGACGCCATTGCCGAAGAAATCTTAAACGCTGAGCTCGATCAAGTGTTGCTGCGTGGCAAGTCCATTGATGCTGCCTTGAAAGACGCAGACCGCACCATCGCGCGCCGCGCGCGCCGTTGAACTGAGGGGTGACCGTGGCGCCATATTGGTTGTTATCGCCATTTTTGGCGCTGTTTTTGATCTTTGGGTTGTTCCCCATCGGGTTCTCATTTTTCTTGATGTTTCAAGCGTGGGATCCCGTCCAAGGGCTTTCATCCATGGAGTACGTGGGACTTGAGAACATTCAGTTCGCCATGGAAGACCCGCTGGTCTGGTTGTCGCTCAAGAACACCTTGTGGCTGGCGATTGCCTCGGGTCTGCCGCAGCATTTGGTGGCCATTCCCATGGCTTACTTCATCAATGAGTTCATGGGCAAATGGCGCAACGCGGCCATGGGGGCGTACTTCTTGCCCTACATCACCTCGACCGTGGCCATTGCCATCATGTTCAGCTCATTGTTCTCAACGGACTACGGCGTGATCAATGTGGTGTTGACCGAGATGAGCCAGTGGTCAGTGATTGGTTGGATGTTCCCCAATGCCAACGTCGATTGGTTGGGACAGGCTGAGACCATTAAGCCAGTGGTGGCAGTGGTTGTTTTCTGGCGCTACGTGGGCTTCAACGTCATTTTGTATGTGGCCGCCATGCAAAGCATTCCGCGCGACCTCTATGAAGCCGGGCGCATGGACGGCGCCAGCAATGTGCGCCTGTTTTGGCATATCACCTTGCCCCAGCTCAAGCCCATGATGTACTTTGGAACGGTGCTCAGCGTGATTGGTGGCTTGCAGCTGTTCGAAGAGCCTTTCATCTTGACGGGTGGCAGAGGCGGCATGGAGTACTCGGGCATGACCACCGCGATGTACATGTACCGCACGGCCTTTGAGTTCAATGACTTCGGCTTGGCCAGTGCCATTTCGTGGTTCTTATTTGTCATCATCGCGTTGCTCACCTGGTTGACCAATCGCGCGTTTCGTGACCGCACGGGGGCAGTATGACTCAGTTGGGTATCAACAAGCAAGGCATGGCGCTCGAGTGGACAGGGCGTGTGTTTTTGGTCCTGGGCGGCATTGCCATGTTGGCGCCGTTCTTCTTTATGTTTGTCTTTGCGACGCACACGCGTGCCGACATTTTCAGTGTGCCGCCACCGCTTTTCTTTAGCGGTGAGTTCCTCAACAACATTGGCATCTTGATGGACAAGATCCCGTTTTGGCGCAACCTCGGTTTGTCTCTGTACGTGGGCTTGATGGCGACCGGGTTGACGCTGCTTTTTTGCTCCATGGCGGGCTTTGCATTTGCCGCTTACGAGTTCAGGTTCAAAAAAGCGCTGTTCGCCCTGGTCATGGCGACGATGTTGGTGCCCGCGTTTTTGGGCATGATTCCGACCTTCATGATCATGGACGGCTTGGGCTGGATCAATCAGCCGCGCGCGCTTTACTTGCCGGCTGCAGCCCCCGCCATGGGCATCTTTTTGATGCGCCAATATATTTCATCTGCGATTCCACGTGACCTCTATGAAGCCGCTCGCATGGACGGCTGTTCTGAGTGGTCCGTTTACTGGCGCGTGGTGGTGCCCTTGTTGAGCCCCGCGTTTGGCACGCTTGGTTTGATCACCTTTATTGCGTCTTGGAACAACTTCATGGGGCCTTTGGTCGTGATGCGTACGCCCGAGATGTACACCTTTCCGTTGGCGCTGCGCAGTGTGCAAAGCCCCGTTGACACCGAGTGGGGGGCGCTGATGGCCGGCTCCGCGGTGGCTGTGATTCCGCTTTTGATTATTTTTGTATTTAGCTCACGCCGTTTGATTGAAGGTTTGACGGCTGGGGCAGTGAGAGGGTGAGCACGATGAACGATAGAAGCAGAGCCGAGATGCCTGAGGTGTTGGTCCAGCGCAGTGAGTTTCCGACCAGCTTTGCCTGGGGGGTAGCGACGGCGGCCTACCAAATCGAAGGCGCTGCCAACGAGGGTGGGCGCGGCGAGTCGGTTTGGGATCACTTCTGTGCCCAAGAGGGCAAAATTGCTGATGGCAGCAGTGGTTTGGTCGCTTGCGACCACTACCACCGTATGCCCGAAGACGTCGCCCTCATGGCCGATTTGGGGGTAGAGAACTATCGGTTTTCAATTGCGTGGCCTCGCGTACAGCCCGATGGGCAGGGCGACTGGAACGAAGAGGGCTTTGCTTTCTATGACCAGCTGCTCAGCGCACTAGAGTCCAAAGGCATTCGCGCGCATTGCACCCTCAATCACTGGGATTTGCCACAGGCTTTGCAAGAGCGTGGCGGATGGGGCTCACGCGACACGTGTGAGTATTTTGTGCGCTACGCGCAAGAGGTGGCCGATCGCTTTGGCCATCGACTGGCGTCACTGGTCACTCACAACGAGCCTTGGGTGGTGGCTATTTTGGGTCACCAAGACGGTATTTTTGCGCCCGGCCTCAAGTCGCGCGCGCTGGCGTATCAGGTCTCTCATCACCTGCTGCTCAGCCACGGCATGGTGGTCAAGGCCTTGCGCGCCAGCCACCCCCAATTGGTGCTGGGCATCGTGTTGAACCTATCGCCGATTTATCCCGCTAGCGATTCTGAGCAAGACGTGGCCAAGGCCAAACTGGACGACGGCTATATCTTGCGTTGGTATATGGACCCGCTTTTCAAAGGCAGTTACCCCCAAGACGTTTGGGCAGATTTGGGCGAGGACGCGCCGGCAGTTCACGAAGGCGACATGGCCCTCATTGCCCAGCC
>CBFIFT010000067.1:0-10221 GCA_965661935.1 Burkholderiaceae bacterium
TGAGCGAACCAGGTACGCCAGACCTGGCACTAATCGATTACACCCAGGCCGTTCGTTTGTGGATTGATGTGGGGCAGGGGGACGACAAGGCCCTCGCCAAAGCATGCAGCAAAGCTGAACGCGTTCGCCTCTACGCGTACATGGATACGGCCCATGTGTGGTGGAAAGGACTCGCCACGAAAGTAAACCGATTAGACAAATTAGGTGTCTGGTATTTGGGCGATGAGTTTGCGTCGCAGGCCGAGACCATGCTGTCTCGCACCATGGCCCTGCAGGCGACCATACAAGACGGCTCACTGAGTTTGAGCAGTGACATGGGTATGTTGGAAGTTGAGCCCATTTGCTGGAAGCCTGCGCTAAAATAAGTACCTTCGGCCACTGGCTCTACACCACGCTCGCCGGCTTGCATCCATCGCACCATTACCCCATTCGCGGGTGATTTGCAGGGGGCAGCTTGCGCTACACCCTATGACAAAAAAAGTTTTCATACGCACCTTTGGGTGCCAGATGAACGAATACGATTCCCAGAAAATGTCTGACGTCTTGGGCGCAGCCCAAGGCTACGAGCCGACGCAAGATGTGGAGGAGGCTGACCTCATTTTGTTCAATACGTGCTCTGTGCGTGAGAAGGCCCAAGAGAAGGTTTTCAGTGATTTGGGGCGCGTCAAGCACCTCAAAGAAAAAGGTGTGTTGATTGGTGTCGGTGGTTGTGTGGCATCTCAAGAGGGTGACGCCATCATTGCCCGAGCACCCTACGTCGATGTGGTGTTTGGCCCGCAAACCTTGCACCGCCTGCCAGAAATGTTGGAAGCGCGGGCGCGCGCCAGTAAACCCCAAGTGGACATCAGTTTCCCTGAGATTGAAAAATTCGATCACCTGCCGCCTGCGCGTGTCGAAGGTGCGTCAGCGTTCGTGTCGATCATGGAGGGTTGCTCCAAGTACTGCAGTTATTGCGTGGTGCCTTACACACGCGGTGAAGAGGTGCACCGCCCCTTAGACGACGTGCTGACCGAGGTGGCTGAGTTGGTCAGCCAAGGGGTCAAAGAAGTGACGCTCTTGGGGCAAAACGTCAATGCTTACCGCGGCCCTATGGGAAACACGGCAGAGTTGGCCGACTTTGCGTTGCTGATTGAGTATGTGGGTGCCATGCCCGGCATTGAGCGAATCCGCTACACCACCAGCCACCCCAATGAATTCACGCAGCGTCTGATCGACGTTTATGAAAAGGTGCCACAGTTGGTGAACCACCTCCACCTGCCAGTGCAGCACGGCAGCGACCGCATTTTGATGGCGATGAAACGCGGCTACACGGCGCTTGAATACAAGAGCACCATTCGAAAGCTGCGCGCGATTCGGCCCGACATTTCGATGAGTTCAGATTTCATCGTGGGCTTCCCTGGCGAAACTGAAGACGACTTTGCTAAGTTGATGAAGCTGATTGAAGACGTGGGTTTCGACGCCAGTTTCAGTTTCATTTTCAGCCCGAGACCAGGAACACCTGCAGCCAACCTCAGCGACGAAACCACGCACGAGGTCAAGCTGAAGCGGCTGCATGCGGTCCAAGCATTGTTGAATGCGCAAGTGGATGCGATCAGTCAACAGCGCGTAGGAACCACGCAACGCATTTTGGTAGAAGGCCCTTCGCGCAAAAATGCCCAAGAATTGATGGGGCGTACCGAGTGCAATCGGATTGTTAACTTCCCAGCAGGCCCTGGACGAGAGCGTTTGGTGGGCTCGATGCTGGACGTCAAAATTGTCAGTGCCTTGCCGCATTCATTGCGCGGCGAAGTTCTGATTACCGAGCCAAGTTAAAAGGCACCGCGCAGCTCTGCGCTGCGTGGTTGTTGCATGGCTGCTAGCCTAGCGCGGCGCAGCGGTTTGGGTGGATTTTTGCGCTGCGTGTGCCACCCTTGCCGAGGGGTGACCTGATCGGGTTTGAGTTGACGCGTTCATGCCCCGATCGCGGCGGCCTTTGTCACATGCCGGGCAGCTTGGGCATGCCTTTCATGCCGCCCATGCGCTTCATCATTTTCATCATGCCGCCACCCTTCATCTTCTTCATCATGCCTTGCATTTGCTCAAACTCTTTGAGCAAGCGGTTCACCTCTTGGACTTGAACTCCAGCTCCGGCAGCAATGCGGCGCTTGCGTGTGGCTTTGATCAAGGCAGGGTGGCTGCGCTCTTTGGGCGTCATGCTGCAAATGATCCCTTCTTTGCGGCGAACCTCTCGCTCCGCACGCCCCATGTCCGCTTGCCCAGCTTTGGCTGCCATTTCGGCTGGCAACTTGTCAATCAAACTGCCGAGGCCACCCATGTTCTTCATTTGCCGAATTTGCTCTAGGAAATCTTGCAAATCGAAGGAGCCACCTTTCACCTTGGCGGCCATTTTTTGTGCGGCGTCGAGGTCCACATTGGCTGTGACTTGCTCAACCAGGGCCAAAATATCGCCCATGCCCAGCACGCGGTTGGCGTGCCGCTCCGCATCAAAAGCCGCCAATCCGTCCAGCTTTTCACTGACCCCCTCAAACTTGATGGGCACCCCAGTGACGTGTCGAACTGACAACGCTGCACCACCTCGGGCGTCGCCGTCTGTTTTGGTGAGGACGATCCCTGTGAGCGGCAAGGCCTCGCCAAAAGCACGCGCCGTATTGATCGCGTCTTGGCCTTGCATGGCATCCACCACGAACAGCGTCTCTACAGGATTCGCGACTTGGTGAATGGCTTGAATTTCAGCCATCAGCACCTCATCAATGGCCAAGCGGCCCGCCGTATCGATCAGCAGCACATCAAAGTAATGGCGTTTCGCATGGTCTAGGGCGGCTTTGGCAATCTCGACAGGTGCTTGAGTCGGCTCGCTAGCAAACCATTCAACTCCAGCTTGGGCGGTCACGGTTTTGAGCTGTTCAATCGCTGCCGGCCTGTAGACGTCGGCGCTCACTGTCAGCACTTTTTTCTTGTACTGCTCGCGCAACACCTTGGCCAATTTGGCTGTGGTGGTGGTTTTGCCGGCGCCTTGCAGACCAGCCATCAAAATCACCGCTGGCGGCTGTGCCGCCAAATTCAACTCACCCTCTTTCGGTGAGGGTGGCGCCATGGTGGCGATCAGCTCCTTGTTCACCACAGACACCAACGCTTGACCGGGCGTCAGCGAACCGACGACCTCTTGGCCCAGAGCACGCTCCTTGACGCGGGCAATGAAATCTCGCACCACGGGTAAGGCGACGTCAGCCTCTAGGAGGGCCATGCGCACTTCGCGCATCATGTCCGCGACATTGGTGTCGGTGATGCGGGCTTGTCCCCGCATTTGTTTGACAATGCGAGAAAAGCGTTCGGTCAATACTGAGGCCATGGTAGGAATCTTGGTGTTTGGCAGCGGACTTTGGTTTTGATAGCGATCAGAGCCGTTGCAAATCGTTAAACTGCTCACATGATTGTAGCGATCAACCCACTGTTCTCGACGACCACCTTGGTGGCTGCTTTGGCCTATGCCTTGTTGGCTGGTGGCCATCGCATTTTGGGCGTGAACAAATCGCGCTGGGTATTTGGGTTGGCTTGGGCCGCCCACGGTCTGAGTTTGATTGCCTATCTGGCTCAGCGCCCGGTGTTGTTTGGTTTCGCGTTCGCCGTGAGTTTTATGGCGTGGGTGGTGGCTAGCCTCTACGCTGTTGAGACGCAGTTGTACCCCCAGATGCGGACGAGATGGGTGTTGGCCGCGCTTGGGGCCTTGAGCGTTGCACTCAGCTGGGTTTTCCCGGGCAGTCATCCGTCTTCGCTGCCGTCGCCTTGGCTGACCTTGCACTGGGTGTTGGGTTTTGTGTCTTATGGTTTGTTCGCGGTGGCGGTCTTCCACGCTTGGCTATTACAGCGAGCTGAGTTGGCCATTCGCCATGCGAAGCCAGAAGATGATTTGCCGCCGTTGCTCAAGCTAGAGCGATTGACCTATCGATTCGTGTCGGTGGGTTTCGTGCTGCTGTCGATGACATTGCTAGGTGGGGCCGTGTTTTCCCAGAGCGTTTGGGGGATTCCATGGCGCTGGGACCACAAAACAGTTTTTGCGCTGTTGTCGTGGTTCACGGTTTGTTTGCTGCTATTGGGGCGCTGGCGTTGGGGCTGGCGAGGGAGGCAAGCAGCGGTATTTTTGTACGCTGGTGCGGCATTTTTGTTGTTCAGCTACATCGGTTCACGGTTTGTACTTGATGTGATTTTGAGTGCCCCATGAGTCTGGTCATCAAATGGTTGTTGGTTTTGGTTGTTGTCGGGTTGGCTTACCACTGGTGGCGGCGCAACCGCATGACCCAGGAGCCCCCCACCCGAGCGGCGCGTCCAGCCGCGCCCTCCGCTGGCGTGCGAGTCATGGTCAAGTGTCGCCATTGCGGTTTGGATGCGGACCCGGAAGAAATGATCACAGGACGCCTCGGCCACTATTGCTCGCACGACCACCGACAGGCTCAAGGTGATGAGCCCATCTGATCCAGCAGTTTGGGACGCGGGGTGGTGGCAGCCTGCGCGCCAACGCGTCAGCCCAAACTTTGACGCGAGACCGGCCGATCAAGCCATCGACTTGGCGGTGATCCACTCCATCAGTTTGCCGCCCGGCGTTTATGGTGGAGACGAAATTCATGCACTCTTTACCAACCAACTTGACCCACAAGCGCACCCGTACTTTGCCGATGTTGCTCAACTTAAAGTCTCTAGCCATTTTTTGATTCGAAGAGATGGTCAGTGTGAGCAATATGTATCGATCTTCGATCGCGCGTGGCACGCTGGACTGAGCCAATGGCGGGGTAGGCAGCGCTGCAACGACTACGCGATTGGAATCGAGCTTGAGGGGCTTGAGCACACGCCATTTGAAGCCCGCCAATACGACACACTGGTGCGCGTCTTGAGAGCGATCTCAAGCATATGCCCGTTGGCGGGAGTGGCGGGGCATGAGCATGTATCACCTGGGCGCAAGTCAGACCCCGGAAGCGCATTCGACTGGTCTATGGTCCGAAGGCAACTCGCTGATTTGACTTTGAGCTGGCCCGAGGATCTGTAGCTGCATGCGCCGGGTCGAGGCGAAGAGTGCTCCGCATTCGCGGTGATGCTGAACCGGGTTCAAGCAAGGTTGCTGAAGAGGCCTTGTACATGATCGCCGAAATCATGCGAGACCCATGGTGTGGGGGCAGAGGACGCCGCCCGAGCAGGTAGCCTATAGGCTCCTCGGGTTTCCTAGGGGACATCAGGGAGCCGGCGCGCAGAGCTCAACGTCTGGCGCCAAACTTGAATCATCGCGCGAAAGCGAGGTGCACTGATATCGACGCAGGCGCTGAATTGACTCTGATTTTGGCTTGCGGCGAAGACCCACAAAGTGGCGGTGTGGCCAGTCCACTTGAGCACCAAGGTTGGGAGCTAGGATGCCTTGCAGCGATCGCGCAACCCCGTTCAGCAACAGATCAGGTGTGGCCGTCTGTCTTCATTTTTTCTGAGGTGTAAACCATCGGTGTTAATGCGGAAATTGCAAGATGTAAAAAATGCTAAAAATAAGCAGAAACACTAGCCCTAGTGTCTTGTGATCGTTTCAAACACTAGATATAGTGTGTTCTGAGTTTTCAAAGCCGCCATTTCTGTCATGGCGCACTTACACAACGGGGCAGCTGTTTGCACGGCCATTGGTGCGACGCAACGGCAAAAGACCCCCTCGATTTCGGACGCAAAGATGCAAACATCCACCCTCGATCAGCCATCCTCCACCCCGGCGATTCCAACCACCGAGACAGTGAAAAGCACCGCTACAAATAGCGCGTATGCCAATTACCAGATCATTCGCCGCAACGGTTCGGTGGTTCACTTTGAACCCAACAAAATTGCCGTGGCTTTGATGAAGGCATTCTTAGCGGTTCATGGAACCAAAGGCGCTGCGTCTGCCAGTGTGCGCGAAACCGTCGATGAGTTGACGACCAACGTGGTGCGTGCATTGATGCGCTCGCGCCCAGGCGGTGGGACTTTCCACATTGAGGACGTGCAAGATCAAGTTGAGTTGGGTCTGATGCGTGGCAGTCACCACGAAGTTGCACGTGCGTATGTCCTCTACCGGGAGCGGCGCACGCAAGAGCGTAAAGAGGTCGCGACCCCTGAGGCCGTCTCCCATCCCGTGATTCATGTCACGGACAGAGGGCAATCTATGCCCTTGGATGTCGCTCAGCTAGAAGCAAACATCAAGGCCGCTTGCGAGGGTCTGAGTGAAGACGTCAGCGCGGCGCCTATTTTGGAGGAGACCCTGCGCAACTTGTACGACGGCATTCCGCTCGATGAAGTCCAAAAAGCCGCGATCTTGTCAGCGCGCACCCTGATTGAGCACGATCCAGACTACACCTTTGTCACTGCGCGTTTGTTGCTGCAAACGATCGCCAAAGAAGTACTAGGACGCGTGGTTTTGCCACACGAATTGAGCCAAGCGTACGCCGACAATTTCCCTGTCTTTATCAAGCAGGGCGTGGACAACGAATTACTCGATCCACGTATGTTGCAATTTGACCTCCAGCGATTGGGGGCTGCTTTAAAGTCAGAGCGCGATCATCAGTTTGACTATTTGGGCTTGCAAACTTTGTATGACCGCTACTTCTTGCACGTGCGCAAGAAGCGCATTGAAATGCCGCAGTCTTTCTTCATGCGTGTCGCCATGGGTCTGTCACTGAACGAAATTGATCGCGAGGCGCGAGCCATCGAGTTCTATGAAGTCTTGTCCTCCTTTGACTTCATGTCCAGTACACCCACGCTCTTCAATAGCGGCACTCTGAGAAGCCAGTTGTCCTCTTGTTACCTGACCACAGTGCCAGACGACTTAGATGGCATCTATGAAGCGGTTAAAGAAAATGCCTTGCTCTCAAAGTTCGCAGGTGGCTTGGGGAACGATTGGACCCGCGTGCGCGCAATGGGCTCGCATATCAAAGGCACCAACGGCGAATCGCAAGGTGTGGTTCCGTTTTTGAAAGTGGTCAACGATACCGCGGTTGCAGTGAACCAGGGTGGCAAGCGCAAAGGTGCTGTGTGTACCTATCTAGAAACCTGGCACTTGGACATTGAAGAATTTTTGGAGTTGCGCAAGAACACGGGTGACGACCGCCGCCGCACGCACGATATGAATACGGCCAACTGGATACCCGACCTGTTCATGAAGCGCGTGATGGAAGGTGGTCAGTGGACCCTCTTCTCGCCAGGCGACACCCCTGACTTACACGACTTGTTCGGCGAAGCTTTTGAGCGGGCTTATGTTGCCTATGAAGACAAGTGTGATCGAGGCGAGATCTCGCTCTACCGGCGAATCCCAGCCAATGATTTGTGGCGCAAGATGTTGACCATGCTGTTCGAAACCGGACACCCATGGATCACTTTCAAAGACGCTTGCAATGTGCGCTCGCCGCAGCAGCACAGCGGGGTGGTTCACTCAAGCAACCTGTGCACAGAGATCACTCTCAATACCAGCGACACCGAAACCGCTGTTTGCAACCTCGGCTCAGTCAATTTGCTGCGCCACCTGGTTGATACGCCCAACGGCAAATCACTCGACCACGACAAATTGCGTCGCACCGTAAACACAGCTATGCGCATGCTCGATAACGTGATCGACATCAATTACTACGCGGTCAAAAAGGCGCGAGATTCAAACTTGCGCCACAGGCCAGTGGGTATGGGCATCATGGCTTTCCAAGATGCGCTTTATGAACTGCGCCTTTCTTATGGCTCAGACGCAGCTGTGGCATTTGCTGACGAGTCCATGGAGGCCGTTTGCTATTACGCTTACTGGGCTTCGAGTGAGCTTGCAAAAGAGCGCGGCCGTTACTCAACCTACGAAGGCTCACTTTGGGATCAAGGCATATTACCGATTGACACCATTGATCTGCTGGCCCAGCAGCGCGGGGGCTATGTTGAGTGCGATCAGTCGACTCGCATGGATTGGGATGCACTGCGGGCCAAAATCAAGCAAGACGGCATGCGCAACTCCAACTGTGTAGCCATCGCTCCGACTGCAACCATCTCAAACATCATTGGCGTGGATGCCTCGATTGAGCCAAGCTTTGGTAATTTGTCTGTCAAATCCAATTTGTCAGGCGAGTTCACCGTTGTGAACGCTTATCTGGTGCGTGACCTCAAGCGTCTGGGCTTGTGGGATGACGTCATGGTCATGGACTTGAAACATTTCGATGGATCGCTTGCACAAGTTGATCGCGTGCCAGATGAATTGAAGGCTTTGTACGCTACCGCGTTTGAAATAGAAACGCGGTGGTTGATCGAAGCAGCTGCTCGCCGCCAAAAGTGGATTGATCAAGCGCAATCATTGAACATCTACATGGCAGGTGCGTCAGGTAAAAAGCTCGACGAAACATACAAGCTGGCGTGGTTGCGCGGATTGAAAACCACATATTACTTGCGCACGATGGCGGCAACGCATGTTGAAAAATCAACAGGTAGAGCTGGGCAAATGAACGCAGTGTCTGCAGGTGGGTCAAGCGGCATGGCTGCAGCAGCCGCGCCTGCTGCAGCTCCTTCGCAAGCTGCTCCAGCGACGGACATCAAGTTCTGCGCGTTGGACGACCCTGGATGTGAAGCGTGTCAATAAATGCGGTTTGGGTCTTCAACGGGGTTTATCTGACGCATTGTGTCGATCGATAAATCGGTTGGCGCGCGACGTGAAAGTGCAACAAGGCAGCTCGCATTCTGGCGAGTTGCTTTGCTATTTTTTTAATGATCATTAATAATTCGCATCGATAGGAGCATCATGCTAACTTGGGAAGAAAATCAAACTGCTGGTTCATCTGCATCGCCTGTGATGTCTAACACGCAAACAGGCGCACCCGCGCCGTCGGTTGCAGCTGCAGAATCTGCGAGCGCACGCCGCGTGAACGTTGCAGATAAGCGCATCATCAATGGTCAGACCGATGTCAATCAGTTGGTGCCATTTAAATACAAGTGGGCCTGGGAAAAGTATTTGGCCACGTGCGCAAATCACTGGATGCCGCAAGAGGTCAACATGACCCGAGACATTGCGACATGGAAAGACCCCAACGGCTTGACTGAAGATGAGCGTCGAATCGTTAAGCGCAATTTGGGCTTCTTTGTGACGGCAGACTCTTTGGCTGCAAACAACATCACCCTCGGCACCTATCGCCACATCACCGCTCCTGAGTGTCGCCAGTTTTTACTGCGTCAGGCATTTGAAGAGGCGATCCACACGCACGCCTATCAGTACATCGTGGAGAGTCTTGGGTTAGATGAGTCCGAAATCTTCAATGCTTATCACGAGGTGTCGTCGATTCGCGAAAAGGATGAGTTTCTCATTCCTTTTATTGACGCGATCATGGACCCACACTTCAAGACCGGCACTTTAGAGGCCGACCAAACTCTCTTGAAGTCGCTCATCGTATTTGCCTGCCTCATGGAGGGCTTGTTCTTCTATGTCGGATTTACACAAATCTTGGCACTTGGACGACAAAACAAAATGACTGGTGCCGCAGAGCAGTACCAGTACATCTTGCGCGATGAGTCTATGCACTGCAATTTCGGCATCGACTTGATCAACCAAATCAAATTAGAGAACCCACATTTGTGGACGGCTGAACTCAAAGCCGAGATCGTTGAGTTGTTCCATAAAGCAGTTGCGTTAGAGTATCGTTACGCCGAAGACACCATGCCGCGTGGCGTGCTTGGTATGAATGCGTCAATGTTTAAGGGCTATTTGAGGTACATTGCGAACCGTCGCGCAGTGCAAATTGGATTGGATGCTTTGTTCCCCAATGAAGAAAATCCTTTCCCCTGGATGAGTGAGATGATTGATCTGAAAAAAGAGCGCAACTTTTTTGAGACGCGTGTCATTGAATACCAAACGGGTGGAACCCTCTCGTGGGATTGATGAAAATTTGGATCACCACGATGCGAAGACACCATGTCGTGCCTATTGCTGGCGGCATGGCGTCTTCATTACCGAATTCAGCGACATGGCGAGCGAATAGCGCGCCATGTCGCTGAGTCGCTTTTGAGGCGCTGCTGCTTCGAAAGTGTTTTTTCAAGATCCGATAAGGAGAAAAATCATGGCAACTGCAACCAAGAAAGCGGCAGCGAAAAAACCCGCTGCAAAAAAACCCGCGGCTAAGAAGCCCGCAGTGAAGAAAGCAGCAGCTAAGAAGCCTGCAGTCAAGAAAGCAGCAGCTAAGAAGCCTGCAGTGAAGAAAGCAGCAGCTAAGA
>CBFIFT010000068.1:0-9929 GCA_965661935.1 Burkholderiaceae bacterium
CTTGAATATATGGCGCACCCTCAGCGATGATCTTTCCACGCAAGGGTCCCACGCTGACGAAGGTGCCGGTGGCCAACTTGAAGTCTTCGGCTATGCGTCCGTCAAACTTCAGCCCCAAGTGACGGTTGCTCTCGTCAATCCACTTGACTGCATCCCCAGTGATGAAGAAACCCTCGTCATCAAAGGCGGCTTCGGTTTCTGCGGCATTGCGCCAATAACCTGGTGTGATGTTGGGGCCGCGGTAGCGCACCTCTGTCTTGCCATCAGTGGGTACCAGCTTGAGTTCAAGGCCTGGGCCTGGCAGCCCTAAGTCGCCCGCTGTGACCATGGGGCTGGTCACGAACAGTCCAAACGGCCCTGACTCTGTCATTCCCAAGCCTGTACCCATAACGATGCGCTCACCCACCTCTGCTTCTTGGGTGGCATAGAGGCTGTCCCAAATCGACTGCGGCAGGGCTGCACCTGCGTAGAAAAACATGCGCACCCTTGCCAGCAGAGACTTGCGAAGCTGTGCATCACTTTGCATGGCGTTGGCTATGGCTTCAAACCCCGTTGGCACGTTGAAATACACGGTGGGTGAGATTTCGCGCAAATTGCGCAGCGTCTCATGGATCAATGCCGGTGTCGGCTTGCCGTCATCGATGTACAGCGTGCCACCATGAAAGACCACCATGCCAAAGTTGTGGTTGCCACCAAAAGTGTGGTTCCACGGCAGCCAGTCAACCAGGACCAAGGGCGATTCGCCTAAAGCTGGCATGGACTGCACCATTTGCTGCTGGTTGGCGCACCACATGCGCTGCGTATTGATCACGGCCTTTGGCATCTTGGTGGAGCCGCTGGTGAACAAAAATTTAGCAATGGTGTCTGGTCCAGTCACGGCCATCGCTGCGTCAACCGCAGGTGTGCTTTGTGTTGCTAAGACATCCGCAAACGGGGTGACGGCGCGGCCGCCCAGCTCGTTGGCATCGAAGTCTTGGAGCATGACCAACTCCATATCAGCAGTGCAAGTTGCGGCCATGGCTTTGGCGTAGCGCCCATCGCTGGCAAATACCAAACCAGGTGTGACAGTCGCCAATATGTGTTTGAGCTTGTCGAAGTCTTGGCTGATCAACGAATAAGGGGGTGAGGCGGGTACAAACGGCACCCCAGCGACCAAACAACCCAATGCCAAAAGAGCGTGTTCTAGGCTGTTTTCGCTCAAGATAACCACGGGGCGCTCGACACTCAAGCCGCGATCAAGCAGAGCCTGTGCGATTGAGCGAGCACTCGACCACGCGGTGGCGTAATCAATGTGTCGCCAATCTCCGAAGCTGCCGTCTGCAAGGCGTTCGCGGCGCGCCATGAACGTGCGATCAGGAGCCACCTCTGCCCAGTGCTTCAAGCGGTCGGTGAGCCGATCAGGGTAGCTTTCTAGGGCGTTCTCGGCGCGCAGGTATTGCACGCCAGCAGCGCCTTCGTGCCACTGGGCTCGGGTGACGCCAAAAGTCATGGGGCGAAAAGTAGGGTGGCTCATCGGCTTTAGTCTCTTTGGCACAGTGTCAGTTGCGGTTGTGGTGTTTCGCTATCGCTCAGGCAAACACTGGGTTCAGCACTCAGTTTGACTTTTGAACCTTCGCAGCTTTGCCTTCTAAAAAGGCGCGCACGCGCGCTTTGGCTTCTGGTGCCGCTTGGGCAATGCCAGCCATCATCGCCTCAGTCATCAGGCCGTGATCGGCAGGCTGTTCCGCGATGCGAGGCAAGACATGGGTGAGCGCGAAGTTGGTCATTTTTGCGTTGGTGGCGATGCGCTGGGCCAGTTCAAGTGCTTTGTCGAGTGCTTGGCCCTCAGCGACTCTGTATTGGGCAAAGCCGCGTTTTTCACCCTCTTGTGCGTCGTAGACCCTGCCTGTCAGCATCATGTCGGTCATGACCGCGACACCGACCAGTTTGGGAACCCGAACCGATCCACCGCCGCCGACGAAAATGCCGCGTGTACCCTCTGGCAAAGCATAAAACGTGCTGTCATCTGCTACGCGGATGTGACAGGCACTGGCGAGTTCTAAGCCGCCACCCACGACTGCACCATGCAATGCCGCCACCACGGGGACGCGGCCAAATTGCACCGCGTCGAGCGCGACGTGCCAGCTTCTGGAGTGATAAACGCCTTCGCCTGCATCGCGCTCCTTGAGCTCAGACAAGTCCAAGCCAGCGCAAAAGTGATCTCCCTCACCGTGAATCACGGCAGCACGTGCTTCTTCAGGCAAGTGATCAAAAACCTGTTTGAGTGCTTCAATCAGTCCGTCGCTGAGGGCATTGCGCTTGTGGGGGCGGCGCAGCTGAATCATGGCCACAGGCCCTTGCATTTCTAGCGCGACGCCTTCTTTGGCCGCAAGTTCGATAATGGCATTTCGCATGGCGTGTGAGCTCATAACAGTCCCAGAGTGGGTAATAAAGTTCAAGAAATGAACTAATTTTAGTGTTCGCTTGTGCGCCGAGAATGCGTAATTACCCTGAATATTTCCCCTTCCTTGGGGCTTGTTTTAGTTTTGAAAATGAAATTAAAATTTGCCCATGAATACCAACGAATTGATCGCCATTGACATCCACACGCACGCTGAAGTGTCGTGTTGGAATCCGTTTGATAACTACGGTGAAGAGTACGACCGGGCTGCAGACAAGTACTTCGGTTCGGATCGACGACCCACGATAGAGGAAACCATCGCTTACTACCGCGAGCGAAAAATTGGTTTGGTGATGTTCACCGTAGACAGCGAAAGCCAGTTGGGGCGGCGTCGGATTCCCAATGAAGAGATTTGTGAAGCGGCAGCCAAAAACAGCGACATGATGATTGCCTTTGCTTCCATTGATCCGCACAAAGGAAAAATGGGTGCCCGAGAGGCACGCCGTTTGATCGAAGAAAACGGTGTCAAAGGCTTTAAGTTCCACCCCACGGTTCAAGGGTTTTTGCCATACGACCGCATGGCCTGGCCTTTGTACGAAGTGATTGCAGAGCACAAGCTACCCGCCATCTTCCACAGCGGACACTCAGGCATAGGCTCGGGTATGCGCTGTGGCGGTGGTCTGCGCTTGGCCAACAGCAACCCCATGCTGCTCGAGGATGTGGCCATTGATTTCCCCGATATGGAGATTGTGATTGCACACCCCAGTTGGCCTTGGCAAGACGAGGCGCTCAGCTTGGCACTGCACAAGCCCAACGTGTGGATCGACCTCTCGGGCTGGAGCCCCAAATACTTTCCGCCACAGTTGATCCAGTATGCCAACACCTTACTCAAAGACCGCATGTTGTTTGGCTCTGACTACCCCTTGATAACCCCTGAGCGCTGGATGTCTGATTTTGACCAAGCGGGTTTCAAAGACAAAGTGAAGCCGCTGATTCTCAAAGAAAACGCCATGCGCTTGCTCAAACTCAAGTGAGCTGCGCCCAAACCGAATCTAGAATGCGAATAGAGGGCAAATTTATAAGGGGTTTCTCTAATCGCGGCCATCCATGCTTGGTGGCATGATGGCAGCGTTTTCATCAATACTTTTTAATTTTGGAGTGACAAATGAACAAGACTGAGCTGATCGAAGCATTGGCGAAAAAGACGGATACCAGCAAAGCAGCGGCAGGCAGATCGCTGGACGCCTTGTTGGAAATCATCACCACGACCGTTGCCAAAAAGCAAGATGTCGCATTGATTGGCTTTGGTTCGTTCAAAGCAGTCAAGCGTGCTGCTCGCAAAGGTAAGAACCCCAAGACAGGTGAGCCTCTCAAGATCGCAGCAACCACCGTGCCCCGCTTCACTGCCGGCGCTGGTTTCAAAGCAGCGGTTTCGAAAAAGAAGAAGTAACACCAATGCCTATCAGTACATAGGCCTTGAAGCAAAAAAAAGCGGCGCCCATCACGGCGCCGTTTTTCATGGACGCCGAGGCGCCCGAGCGTTCATCACTTGGATACAGGCATGGTGAACTCGGCGCCCCTAGAAGTCGACTCTGGCCAGCGCTGCATGATGCTCTTTTGTTTGGTGTAAAAGCGCACACCCTCTTCGCCATAAGCATGGGTATCGCCGAACAAACTGCGTTTCCAGCCACCAAAACCGTGCCATGCCATGGGCACCGGGATTGGCACGTTGATACCAACCATGCCCACTTGAATGCGGCGTGAAAATTCACGCGCAATGTTGCCGTCACGCGTATAGCAGGCCACGCCATTGCCAAACTCATGGTCGTTGACGAGTTGCACGGCCTCAGCAAAAGACGCAACGCGCACGCACGAAAGCACCGGTCCAAAAATTTCATGTTGATGGATGGACATCTCGGGCGTCACATGGTCAAAGATCGTAGCGCCCAACCAGTATCCTTCTTCGCAGCCTTGGCCCACCTGTGAGGCATCGAACTCGCGCCCATCTAGCAACAGCGTGGCGCCTTCGCGCACGCCGTCTTCGATGCACTGTGTGATGCGCTGATGCGCAGCTTTGGTGACGATAGGGCCCATCTCTGCATCGAGGTTCATACCCTCAAGCACTTTGAGTCCTCGGGCTTTCTCGAGCAACTTGGGCATGACTTTTTCGGCAATTTCATCGCCCACAAAGGTGGCGACAGATATGGCCATGCAGCGCTCGCCCGCCGACCCAAATGCAGCGCCCATCAATGCGTCGACCACCTGGTCGACGTCGGCATCGGGCATTACCACCATGTGGTTCTTCGCGCCGCCCAGCGCCTGCACGCGCTTGCCGTGGCGCGCGCCTGTTTCGTAGATGTAGTTGGCAATCGGGGTTGAGCCGACAAAAGACACGGCCTTGACGTCGGGGTGTGTCAACAACGCGTCAACCGCCTCTTTGTCGCCTTGCACGACGTTGAAGACGCCATCTGGCAAGCCCGCGTCGCGCAGCATTTCCGCTACCAGCAAGGTTGCAGATGGGTCTGTGGGGCTGGGCTTCAGGACGAACGTATTGCCGCAGGCAATCGCCACCGGATACATCCACATGGGAACCATGACGGGAAAGTTAAACGGCGTGATGCCGACCACCACCCCCAAGGCCTGTCGCACCGTCCAGTTGTCGATGCCGGTCGATACTTGCTCTGTGTAGTCACCCTTGAGCAACTGAGGAATACCGCAGGCAAATTCGACAATGTCTATGCCTCTTTGCACTTCACCTTGTGCATCGGTGAACACCTTGCCGTGTTCGCGGGTGATGGCCTCGGCCAATTCGTCTTTGCGGGCCTGAACGATTTCCAAAAATTTGAACATCACCCGCGCGCGCTTGAGCGGCGGCGCCTCAGACCAGCTCGCAAATGCGGCTTGCGCAGCGGCAACCGCTTGGTCCACGTCACTGGCGTTGGCCAGCGCCACCTGAGCACTTTGCTTGCCGGTCGCAGGGTTGTAAACAGCTTGCGTGCGCCCACTGCTTCCGGCAAAAGGGGCGCCATTGATGTAATGACCGATGGTGTGCATCTTGTTCTCCTGATATGAAGTCTCATGTTAGGGCGTCAACTGTATGCAGACAATGCCATTTGGTTGAAATGATTGTTCGATATACTGAACAATCGTGATGAAAAATTTAGACAAAAAGCAAGATGGCGTCTGGTGGGCGCACCTGCACGGACTGGCTATGTTGGCGCAGCATGGCAGTTTCACAGCAGCTGCCGAGCGGTTGGGCATCAGCAAGGCGGCGATGAGCCAGCGCATGGCAGAGCTTGAGGGGGCTGTAGGTGCACCCTTGATCCAGCGCACCACGCGCAGCGTTCGGCTGACTGAACTAGGGCTTCAGTTGGTGGCTGATACACGCGATGCTTTTGAACACATTGCGCAGACTTTTGTGCAGGCCAAGGATGCCGCAGGTGAGCCCAGAGGCTTGATCCGTGTCACCGCGCCTGTGGCCTTGGCTCGCCAGCAGTTGGTTCCTCGCTTGCCTGCGTTTTTGCAGCAACACCCTGGTGTGCGCATTCAGCTGGATCTCTCGGACCGCATCACTTCAATGGCCGCAGAGGGCTTTGACTTGGCCATCCGCCACGTCTCTTCCGCGCCCGATACCCACGTGGCTCGCTTGCTTTGTAACACCCGGACCATCTTGGTTGCCAGCCCCAGTTTTGTGCAGACACATGGTCAACCTCGTCAGCCCAGTGAGTTGAGCCAGTTGCCTTGCTTGAACTACCCACGCCCACAGTCCAACCCGGTTTGGACGTTTGAGCGAATGGCCAAGCGCCCGTCATCACACCCGGCCTCAGTTCAAGTGAGCGGTCCGTTTTCTGCCAACAACAGCGAAGCGCTGCGCGATGCGGCCATCGCAGGGTTGGGCGTGGCTTTGTTGCCGGACTTCAGCGTGCAAGCCGCCATTCAAGCGGGCCAACTGCTTCGCCTTCTGCCGCAGTGGCATGCGGTGGGGGTGTTTGCGCCCAGCATCTACGCGGTAAGACCTTATGCGCCACACGTGCCCAGAGCCCTGGGCCTGTTGATTGAGCACTTGAGGCGCTCGTTCAAAGGCGGCTTTGGCCCGACTTAGCCAGCCTGTAAGTTGCTGTGTTTGCTGGCTTGAGGCAGTGCAACCCACTGGTCTTGTATGGGATGCAGCGAAATGCGGTGGTCGAACGCAGCCTCGATGGCGGCCCGCATGGGCGCATCGCTCGCGCGCCCTTGAGCCAACACTCGCCCTTGAGCGACCAACCAAATGTGGTCCGCACGCAAGGCGATGTTCAACTCATGCAGCACACTGATCACAGTGTGGCCTTGGCCCGTCAAGGCTTGAATCCACTGTAGCCAGTCTGCTTGGTGCGGTGGGTCCAAATTGGCCAACGGTTCATCCATCAGCAATACCTTGGCGCGAACTGCCATCACGCGAGCCAAGCGAACGCGTTGTCGCTCGCCTCCGGACATCGAACCGAGCGGCGTGTGGCGCAAGCTCCACGTGTCGGTTTGACGCATGGTCGCCTCCACGATGCGCTCATCTTCGGGGTCGCTCGCACTTGGCCACCATGTTTGACTGGGCAGGCGACCCAGCCTCACCACGTCGAGGGCTCGCCATTCTTCTGCACCTTGTTCACCTTGGCCAAGCCAAGCGACATGACGCGCCAATGCTTGGCGTGACCATGTGTTGATGGGCCGCCCCTGCCATTCGATGTCTCCGTGCAGCTGAGCACCCAAGGGCAACAGACCTGCCACGGCACGCAGCAAGGTGCTTTTGCCCGCGCCGTTGGGGCCAATGATGGCCGTCCATTGAGCAGGCGCTGCGGTGGCAAAGACCTCGTGCAACGCAGGAGTGTCGGTGTCGGGCCATTGAACACCCAGGTGCTTCACGTTCAACGCAGCGGTCATGGCGCGTACCCTGATTTGTTTTGCAGTCGCCACAGCAAATACCCGCCGCCAACCAACGCTGTCAAGATGCCAACTGGCAATTCATTGGGCGCCATCAACAAGCGCGCAGCGATGTCCGCAGCGAGCAACAGCACCCCTCCGGTCAAAGCCGACAAGGTGATCAACCAAGCATGGGTCACACGGCACCATGAGCGCACCACATGCGGCGCTGCCAAGCCGATGAAGGCGATCAAACCCGCCTGCGCCACGGCCGCCCCGGTGCACAGCGCAACCACGGCAATCAACAACCAGCGCGCCAAGTTCAATGGCAGGCCCAGACTGCGCGCGGCCTCAGTGCCCAGACTCAGCGCGTCCAGCACCCGAGCACAAGCTTGCGCCACGAGCCAAGCCAGCAAGCCCACAGCGACAAGAACCTGTGTCGACTGCCAAGATAACAACGCGGTGTTGCCCAACATGAAGCCTTGAGTGTTGGCCAACACTTGAGGCCATTGCAATGTCAACAGTGAGGTGAGTGCGCCCAGCACCACACTTACAACCACCCCGCCCAATAGCAATCGCAAACTGTGCTGAACGCCGCGCGCAAGCGCCACAGTCAATAGCACAGCGAGCAAGGCGCCCATGAATGCTGCACCCGTGATGCCCACAGACATCAGCCATGCGCTGGCATCTGGGGCTGCAGCACCCCAAACCACCCATGCCAAGGTCACGGCCAATGCGGCACCTGAAGAGCTTCCGAGCAAAAACGGATCTGCAAGGGGGTTGCGAAACAAGCCCTGCGCCACGGCACCCGCCAGCCCGAGCAGCGCACCCGTCAACCAAGCGCCGCTGCTGCGGGGTGCGCGAATCGTCCAAGTCAACACATCTTGGCTACCCGTCGGCCAGTGCCAACCTGTGCTGCCACTCAGGCCGCCCACTACCCAGCCCACCGCCGTAAGCACCAGCAAGGCCAAGGCCCATCGAAGCGGCTTGGGTGTGGGGTCTAAATGTTGTGGAGGCATGCGTGATTGTGGCGTGTTCTGAGTCAGGCGCCATTCGCTGCGCGCATGGCGCATTGCGTGATCAACTGTGCAGCCTCAGCCCAGCGCGGGCCGGCGCGCACCAGCACATCGGCTTGTTCAGGCGACATGGCGCATACCTGCTGCTGTTGCACCGCACGCAAGTGGTTCCACCCGGGTCGTTTGTCCAGTTGCGTTGCGCCCATGCTACCCACGATGATCAGGTCAGGTTGCTGCGCCACCACCCACTCTGTGCTCACGCGTGGGAATGGCCCCTGACCATCCGCCACGACATTGGCTAGCCCCAAGCGTGCCAGTGTTTCGCCGATGAATGAAGCCGGTGCGGCGGCGTAGGGGCCGTCGCTGACCTCGATGTACACACGCCAATCAAGTGCCTGTGCAGGCAAAGCATCGCGGGCCGCAGCCAGCAAGGCGTTGGACGACTGCTGTATGCGCTCGACTTCGCTATCAGGCACGGCCAACAAGCGGGCGATGCGTAGCAGTGCGGCGTCCATCTCGGCATGTGTTTGTGGCTCTAACACTTCTAGGTGCAGCCCCAGCGCCCGCAAACGGGGCAACACGCGCGATGACTTCGCCACCAAAACCAAGTCGGGTTTGGCCGCAACAATGGCCTCGACATTGGGATCCAGTCCACCCCCCATCTTGGGCAGTTGACGCACCGACGCAGGCCAGTTGCTGTAACGGTCGACGCCGACCAAACGATCGCACGCGCCCAAAACACAAACCGTTTCGGTCAATGAGGGCAAAAGGCTCACGATGCGCTGTGGCGCAGCCAAGGCGCCGCAGTGCAGCGCTTGCACAAATGCCCCGATGGCCAACCAGCGCCGCATCACCAATCCCAGTGCATGGTGGCCAACCAGCGCCGACCGGGTGAAGCCAAGCCGCTGACCTCTTCCACGTCACGGTCAAACAGGTTGTCCACCCGAAGCTTGAAAGTCGCGGATGCATCGATGGGGCGTTGCCACTCCAAATTCACCCATGCATAGCCGGGCAAAGCGCGAGTGTTTGCGGCGTCATCCCAACGTTTGGATTTGGCCAGCGCTTCAAGCCTAGCTGAGCCGCCAAGCACAGAGCGGCTGGCAAAAGCAGCCAGCTTGCGAGGTGAGCGGTAATTCAGCAGCTTGCGGGTTGCGCTGTTGATGGCGTCGGTGTAATCCAAGTTCAAGCCTAGGCGCCAGGCGCCTGCAACGGTCGAGCCTTCAAGGCTGACGCCTTGCACACGGGCACGATCCACGTTGTACCAAACAAACTGTTGTGGGTGGCCAAACGGGTAGGCGCTGATGAGGTCAGTGAAATGGGTCCTGTACCAAGTGGCACTCAGGGCGTGCGCGCGAGTTTGATACGTGACCTTGGCTTCGAGGCCTTCAGAGGTTTCAGGCTTGAGGTTGGGGTCGCCGTAAACAGAGTCGTACATCTGCGACAGAGTAGGCGCACGAAAACCGGTCGAGGCACCTACTACCAAGCGCGTGTTGGTGGCGATGTCGTTTCCGTAGCTCAGTCCCCAGGTCTGGCGGTTGCCAAATCCAGAGATGTGGTCATTGCGAACGCTGGTCTGGAAGCTATGGACCCCATGCTTGATGCTCCAACTGGCATTGACGCTGTCTTGTTGGCGCGAGCCTTCT
>CBFIFT010000069.1:0-9186 GCA_965661935.1 Burkholderiaceae bacterium
CTGGCACACCCATGATCTTGACCGCCGGTCAGCAAGAGCAAGGGCATGGCCTCATGGAGCCCATGCTCTACGACCCCTTGGTGCGCATGGCTGAGCCTTTGGTGAAATGGGCCATTGAAGTCACTCGCCTCGAAGATTTGCCGCGCATTGTTCGCCGCGCCGCGAAGATTGCGCGCACACCGCCCATGGGCCCCGTATTCATCTCTTTGCCAGGCGACATTTTGAACACCGAGGTTGAACTAGATCTGGGTCGACGCACCGTGGTCGATGCGCGCGTCACGCCTGCTGCAGATGCTTTGCATGGCTTGGCTGAGCGAATCTTGGCCGCAGAAAACCCTGTGATGGTGGTCGGCGATGAATTGGTCAAGAGCGATGCCTTGCAAGAGGCCGCCGACTTTGCCAGCGCCTTGGGCTGCCCCGTTTATCAGCAAACCGTGCCCTACGGCGCCCACTTTTTGTCCGAGCACGTGTGCTTTATGGGCGCTTTGACGCGCCATCAGACGCAGGTACGCGACACACTTGCGCCGCACGACTTGCTCATCGTGTTTGGCGCTGACCCTTTGCGTATGTCGGTGCACAGTGAGACAGAAGCGCTACCCAAAGGCATGCCCATGGTTCAGGTCGGCTTGGTCGATGGTGACTTGGGCAAGAACTTCAGCGCTGAAATCGCATTGAAAGCAGACGTGCGTGAGACCTTTGTTGCGCTGACTCCCTTGATTCAGCAAATGGGCGGCGATGCCTTGCACCAACTCGCACAGCAGCGCCGTGAGCGGCTCGCGCTTGACAACTGGAGCACCCGCCGCGCGGCTCTGGTTGAAACGATTTCAAGCCGTGCCAAGCAATCGCCGATCGACGCGGACTGGTTGCTGCTGCAAGCCATTGAGGCACTGCCTGACAACGCCATCTTTGTCGAAGAGTCGCTCACAGCGGCGCGCCACATCCCCTCACTGCTGCCGTATCGAGACCGGTATGGCTTCAGCGGGCTGGCCTCTGGCGGCATTGGTTGGGGACTGCCCGGCGCCGTGGGTGCGAGCCTCGCCAACCCTGAGCGTCCGGTGGTTTGCTTCCTGGGCGACGGCAGCGCGATGTATTCGATCCAAGCGCTTTGGACAGCCGCCAATCAAGGCTGCAACGTCAATGTGGTGTTGATCAACAACGGTGGCTACAGAATCATCAAACAGCGCTTGCTCTCGTTCCACCAAAGCCGCCATTTTGTGGGCATGGACTTCACCAACCCGGCCATCAATTACAGCGAGTTGGCCGCATCTATGGGGGTGGAGTCGGTGCGCATCAGCGAGGGCGAAGGTCTGTTTGCGGCGCTGCAAGAAGCGTTTGCACGCCCCGGCACCAAACTCATTGAGGTCATGGTCGACGGCCACGTGTGAAGGTAGGCAATAAAAGCTACCCCAAATCGGGTGGTCCAGTGCGTTGCCAATGGCACGGCGCACGTCCGCGCGGCCGGTCGGTGGTCACCGCTGCGACCAATCGGGCTTGGCGACGCACACACAGCACCCCTAGAGTGTCGCCTGTTGCATGACAAGAAGGGATGAAAGATGGAGTTTTCGGAGCTGATCAAGGCGCGCAAGAGCATTCGAGGGTACAAGCCCGATCCCATACCACGCGAGGTGATTGAGGAGATCATTGAGGTCGCCAAATGGGCGCCTTCATCGATGAACACGCAACCGTGGCGTGTGTATGTGGTCAGTGGTGAGCCCCTCGAGCGCATTCGAAAGGGCAACACCGAGAACATGCTCAATGGTGTTCCCCCCAAGCGAGACTTCCCTATGCGCGAGAAGTACGAGGGGGCACACCGCCAACGCCAAGTGGATATTGCCGTGCAGTTGTTTGATGCCATGGGCATTGCGCGCGACGACAAAGAACGCCGCCAAGACTGGGTGATGCGGGGCTTTCGCCAGTTTGACGCGCCCGTGTCGTTGGTGCTGACGTACGACAAGTACCTCGAGCCTGCGGCAATCAGCCAGTTTGATCTGGGTGCTTTTTCGCACGCCATTGTGATGGCGGCTTGGGAGCGTGGGCTGGGCTGCGTGATCAATGGGCAAGGCATCATGCAATCTGCTGTGGTGCACGAACACGCCGGCATACCCGACGACCAAGTGATCATGATCTGCATCGCCATGGGCTACCCAGATGAGTCGTTTGTGGCCAATCAAGTCAAATCGGTTCGCGAAGACAACGAAACCTTTGTTCACTACGTCAGCTGAGCCCTGAGGTTATTGACCTCTGGCAACGCAAGGGTTGCCCGCCTGCTGGCATGCAGGCGCAAGGGTGACACACATCTTTGTCAAGGGTGACTAAATTTCCCAATGGGCCACAATCTGGCCAACCACATTCATCAAACGAGGAGAACAACATGAAACCCATTCAACCCAAGGGTGCTTGGAAAATGCTGGCTGCCGCCCTGGCCGTCGCTTGTATTTCTGGCGTAGCCTTCGCTGATTCGCGTGTGACGTATAAGTCCGCCAAAGCCGGTACCTCGTACTACCAAATGGGTGTTGAGCTGGCTGAGGCCATGAAAAAAGGCACCAATGGTGCGGTGATCGTGACGGTGGAAGAGAGCCAGGGTTCGACCCAAAACGTCATGGAGGTGCGCGCTCGCGGTGGTGACTACGTTTTCACGACGCCACCAGCACTCATTGGTGCCGCCATGAAGGGTTCTGGCCCGTTCAAAGACAAATCAGATCCCAAGTTCAATGAGATTCGGGCCCTGTTTCCCATCCCTTCGCTGACCATGCATTTGGTTGCGCGCGCAGACAGTGGCGTCAAACAATGGGGCGATTTGGCAGGCAAGTCGTTGCTGCTGGGTAAGGGCTCGTTTGGTGCGCGCGAGGGCGAAAAGTACCTCGGTCTGGTTGGCATCAAAGACCAGGTCAAATTGATTGACGTCGAGTTGTCCAACGCAGTGGGCGCGCTGAAGAACAAGCAAATAGATGCCTTTGTCTCGGCTGGATCATGGCCCGCTCCCAACGTGGTCGAGGCGGCCGCATCGGTTGACGTGGTCATCGTCGGCATGACTGACGAACAAATCAAAGCCAGCAAGCGCAGCCGTTTGACCATCCCTGCGGGCACTTACGCCAAGCAAGATCAAGCGGTGAACACCACCACCTTGCCTGTTGTGGCCTACACCACCAGCGCCATGAGCGACGAGTTGGCGTACACATTGACCAAAACTTTTTGGGCACAAAAAGAGGCAATGAGCGCACAGGCGCCATGGTGGCGCGGCGTGACGGCAGAGTCATTGGCCAACATCACCACGCGCATACACCCCGGTGCCGTGCGTTACTACAAAGAGCGTGGTTTCAGCCTGAACGCTGAACAGATGTGATGAGAGGGTTGGCCGAAACGATGGTCCAGCTTCGAGGGCGCACCTGAAGATGCGCTCGCTGGGTCTTTGGTTTTGGCCACTGTGGGGGGCTGTAGGCATTGCGCTGCATGTGGGCTTGGTGTTGTATGGCTTGCTGCCCAATTTGGTGGTGCGCCCGCTGCACATGGCGTACATCTTGCCGTGGGTATTCATTGCTGCGGCACGCAGCCCCGCACAAATGCGATCGGGTTGGGCTATCACTTTGGCGGGTTTAGCGGCCTGTATTTGGGTCGCAGGCTCGGCCGACGCGTTGGGTGATCAATACGGGTTTCTAGAAGGGCGCTGGCAAATACTGGCCGCAGCGGTCTTGTTGCTCACTGTGATTGAGGGGGCGAGGCGGGTGATTGGCTGGCCATTGCCCACGATTGCCGCGATGGCATTGGCTTATGGGCTTTGGGGCCAGCACATACCCGGCGAGTTTGGCCACGCTGGTCTGCCCTTGGCGAGTTTTTTAGGCACGCTCACCATTGCCGAGGGCGGCTTGTGGGGCAGCCTGACTGGTATTTCCGTTGGCGTCGTATCGGTTTTTGTGATTTTTGGCGCCATCTTGAATGGTGGCGAAGCAGGGCGCGGATTCATGAACGTCGCCGCAGCCGCAGCAGGGCGATTGGTGGGCGGTGCGGCCAAAGTGTCGGTGGTGTCGTCTGCTTTGTTTGGCTCGATTTCAGGTTCGGCGTCTGCCAACGTGGCGTCAACAGGTGCCGTCACCTTACCGGCCATGACGCGTTTGGGCTATCCCAAGCGGCTCGCAGCTGCGGTCGAGGCCGTGGCCTCTTCGGGCGGGCAAATCATGCCCCCCCTCATGGGCGCCGGCGCTTTCGTGATGGTCGAGCTGACGTCAACGCCATACACCACCATCATGGCGGCTGCCAGTCTGCCGGCCTTGCTCTACTTTTGGACGGTGTGGATGGGCATCAACGCTTGGAGTAAGCGCGAAACTTTGGCGCCACTGCCAACAGACCAAGTTCCCAGCAAACGCAACTTGTGGATCACTGTTGGCTTTTTTGCGGTACCTTTTGCGGTGTTGCTGTGGGGCATGTTTGTGCAGCAATGGACCCCCGAATTTGCAGCTTGCGCTGCCATTGGCGCTGCCGGCTTGTTGCTGTTGACCGATGCCAAGGGCGCTTTTGAGTGGGCGGCGATTCGCGCACGATTCAGCCACAGTCTTTCTCAGGCAGGCCAGCAAATCGCCATGATCGCGAGCATCATTTTGTGTGCGTCCATCATCGTTGGCGTGCTGGCCATGACGGGGTTGGGCGTCAAGATCACCTCTGTGATCCTTTCGCATGGCCAAGGCTCTTTGTGGTTCACCCTGCTGCTCACGGCGTTGGCGTGTTTGGTGCTGGGCATGGAGGTGCCGACCACTGCGGCCTACATCATTTGTGTTTCAGTGGCCGGGCCGGCGTTGTTGCAGTTTGGCCTCGAGCCTCTTCAGGTGCACCTGTTCGTCTTTTGGTTCGCACTTTTGTCAACCATCACCCCACCCGTGTGCGGTGCCGTCTTTATTGCCTCTGGCATGGTGGGTGAGCACTGGTGGCGGGTCGCGCTATCGGCGATGGCCTTGGGCGTGGGGCTCTACGTTGTGCCGCTGGGCATCATCAGCCACCCCAGCTTGATTGCTTGGTGGGACCATCCCTTGCAGGCGCTGGCAGGCATGGCGCAAATGCTTGTGGGTCTTGGTCTGTTATCACACAGCTTGATTGCGCCTGCACCACCTTGGAGAAAAGCGCTGGGCGTCGCTTTGGGGCTCGGCGTTGCGCTTTATTGAGTGGGTTGCAGGGGCTCAGGTCGCGCCGCTGATCTAACGCACGGCGTGCAGGATCTGAGCAAAAAAATCTGCCAACTCCGCTCGGGCGTCTAGGGGCAAGACGTGGGCGACATACTGGTCTGGGCGCACCACCACCAGGCAGCCATGGGCTTGGTCTATGCCGCGCATCTCATAGATGTTGCCTTCGCCTTTGTGGGCAACGCAAAAGGCTTTCTCGTGGTCTTGCAAGCCCAAGCGACCGGTCTTGGGTTTCAACAATGGCGCGAATTTTTCAACGGCGAGTTGATCAAACGTCTGCTGAAAAACAGCCCGAAAATCAATCACTGCGTCAATGTCCTCATCGGCGCGGGTGTGGCGCAACACGGGGGACATGGGGTCGGTTTCTAGCCAAGTCGCCAACTGATGCATTGGTTTTCCTGGCGAGCCATCGTCGCCGTCACCTGCAAAGGCGTAGATGCGCCAGCGCCCATCGGCTTGTGCCACATGACCCAGTTGCATCGGCAAGGCATCGGCCACCCGCACCACCGGAGCTGAGTGAAACCGCATCCCCACGGTTTGCCCAGTGGCCAGCATTTGGTGCACGCCGCTGGCAGTGAGGCTGGAGGGCGCGTACCGAACTGCGATGCCGCCCGTGAATGGCAAATTCTCTTTGAATTGGCGAATGATGCGAGGCTCTTCTGTCCCTGCGCGCTCGGCTTCGGTTGTAGGGGCAGACATGACGCGTGACCACTTGTGGTCTGTGTCAATCAGCACTATCGCTTGCTCAAGCCGCTCTTGTGAGTAGCTGCGCAGCAGCTGGGGCGCTGCGCGTGACCGCAAAACATGGGCAAGTTTCCAGCCGAGGTTGAAAGCATCTTGCATCGACACGTTCATGCCTTGTCCGGCCTTGGGCGAGTGGGTGTGGCAAGCGTCACCGGCGATGAACACCCTAGGCTCGGGCCCGTTTGGATCAGGGGCATCGTCGAAGCGGTCCGCGATGGCGTGCCCGATGTCATAGATGGACCACCAAACCACCTCTTTGATGTCCAAAGAGTAGGGGGACATGATGCGCTGCGCCGCGGCGATGAGGTCGGCTTGTGTGAGCTGGCGCTGCGCTGCCCGCTCGTCTGGGCGCAGCTTGTCGAGCTCAACATACATGCGAAAGATGTACCCGCCCTCGCGCGGCAGAATCAGCACGTTGCCCTCGTGCGCAGATGAGATCAGGCACTTTTGGCGAACATCCGGAAAGTCTGTGTTGGCCAAGATGTCCATCACGCCCCACGCTTGATGCGCGGCATCTCCTCGCATCTCCACCCCGATGGACTTGCGCACTGCTGAGTGGGCACCGTCGCAGCCCACCACGTACTTGGCCTTGACGACCCGTTCACCGCCCCAGTTCAAGCCAATGGCGTCTCTCAAAGTGACCGTGAGGGGAAATGCCTCGGTCTCTGGGCCTCTTGCGATACCGGCGACTTCCCAGCCGTAGTCAGGCTGCAAGCGGCTGGGCGAGTTTTGCATCACCTCGAGAAACAACTCATGCAGGCGGGCTGGGTTGATCAAAATATGCGGCATTTCCGAGCTGTCGTCGGCGACATCCTGCACCCGTCCGACGCGCTTGATGTACTCGGGTCGCTCAGGGTCGGGCATCCAAAACGCCGTTTGATTGACCCAGTAGGTCTCGCGCTTGACTTTGTCGGCAAATCCAAATGCTTGAAACATCTCCATCGTGCGCGTGTTGATGCCATCTGCCTTGCCCTTGATGATGTTGCTGCCCATGCGCTCGACAACCATAGTGTTGATCTCAGGGAACTGCGCCAGCTGGGCTGCAAGGCACAAGCCAGCTGGCCCCGTACCTGCGATCAATACGTCCACTTCACTGGGTAAGGGCTCATGGGCACCGCGGTTGCGGCGATTGGGTGCCGCCTCTTGAATGTCTGGGTTGCCGCCGCGGAAGCCATTTTTGTAGAACTGCATGGAGGGGGCCTTGGTCGTTCATGATTGAGATGATGTATGCAATGGTATCTATACTTATTAATTTCTGTCAAGAAAATATGTACAGTTACTATTTGGCATCAAGCAAGACCAAGCAGACCCAATCAACTTAATTCCACTTGAGGAGCACCGAGCATGGACGCTTTTGGCATGGCCGGCCACTGGATTCGGCGCCTGCACCAGCACTCGACAGCGGTATTTACCCAGCGCATGCAGCGCTCAGGCATCGAACTCACACCCGTTCAGTTTGCGACCCTAGCAGCAATCTCGGCTGCACCGGGTAGCGACCAAGCAGCCATCGCAGAGTGCATTGGCTACGACCGAGCCACCATCGGTGGCGTGGTAGAGCGGCTTGAGAAAAAAGGCTGGGTCGACCGCACGGTGAGCGAGCAAGACCGCCGCGCCCGTGTGCTCACACTGAGTCGGGCTGGCCGCGCGCTGTACGCCAAAGCGCTGCCACTGGCGCATGAGCTGCAGGCTGACATTTTGCAACCGCTGAGCCCAGACGAGCGCGAGGTGTTTATTTCGCTTGCCCGCCGTGTGACGCAAGCCAACAATTGAACACAATTGGGGTTTTTCACGCGCATGCGCGTTGCAGTGGTACGGGCGCGGGGTTAGCATGAGCACCCCGGGGCAGAGGCAACGGGTTGAAGCGGTTTCAGCGAACACCGATACAAACGGAACAAAATATGTCGTGGATTTTTGCCTTCCTTGCGTTGCTACCGGGCATTGGGTTTGTTCTCGATGTGCCTTGGCTGGCCTTAGCGGTGTTTGTTTCCATGGTGCCCATTGAGTACGTGGTGGGGCGCAGCCAGCTGTCTGCTTTAAAGGCGTCGACTCCAATCTGGTTTGAGAGCCTGAACATGGTGTGGTCCGCAGGGGTTCTGCGCGTGTCAGCGATGTTGATCTTGGCTCAAAACACCGCTTTGTTGCTTTGGGCGATGCCACAGATGCAGGTGGCTGAGATGATGCTTTTGGCTGTGTCTAGCGGCATCGTCACGGGTGGCTTGGCCGTCAGTTTGGCGCACGAGCTGGGTCACCGGCACACCCCATTCGATCGGCTGTTGTCGTTGTTGCTGTTGACGCAATATGGCTTTGGGCAATACCGCAGTGCCCACAATTTGGGGCACCACAAGGACGTCGGCACACCTGTGGACCACGCCTCGGCACCTGCAACGCACAGTGTCTGGCGCTTTGCCGCCGCCTACCCGTTTCGCACTTGGCAGCGGGCACGAGTCCTCGAGCGCGGGCGCAAGTTGCCCTGGCAAACACGCACCGAAAACCTGATGATTTTCTCCTTGCTTTGGGCAGGCTTTGTGCTGCTGTGGGGTGGGCCTTTGGTGTTGGTGGCCTTGCTTCTCGCTGCGCTGCTGGCGCACTTTTTAACGGCAGCGATTGATTACATTGAACACTGGGGCTTGCGCAGGCGCGCCACTGAGAATGGCTATGAGAAGGTGGGGCCTCAGCACATTTGGGGTTGCAACAATCGGCTTGATGATGCTTTGCTGCTGAACTTGGTGAGACACCCCCATCACCACTTGGCGCCGGGTTTGCGTGCGCACCAGCTGCAGCTGGTTTCCGAATCGCCGCAATTGCCAACAGGCTATTTGGGCATGGTTTTTTTGGCGATGGCTTGGCCCATGTTTCGGCGAGTGATGGAGCCTCGCCTACCCACGACAGAAGACGACGAGGCACAGCTCTCGGAAGCGGGACAATGACGCCCAACACCTTGGCGAGTCAGCCAGTTGCCGCGTTTAGGGCGCTGCAGCTGCGCCGACGGCGGCCAAAATATCCACCAGCGTCTGGGGGCGGTTGATCGGAATCAGGTGATTGGTATCCACCGCGTGGTATTGCCAACGGGGTGATTGCTCAGCGTGCGCGGCGGCCTTGGCGAACGCTTGATCAGAACCTTGGCTGTGATCGTCTTCCGTGGCGCGAACATACGTCAAGCCAATGGGATAGGACTCGAGCGACTGACTCAGGCGAACCGGCGTGTTGAATGTCGCCAAAGGCTGTGGAACCCTCCGAGGTGTATGAAAAGCGGCCTGTGCGGCGTCTTCAAAGG
>CBFIFT010000070.1:0-9051 GCA_965661935.1 Burkholderiaceae bacterium
CATTGATCAATTTGCTGCGAATGGCGCCTTCAGAATGGTTGCGAGCTGCCCCGCGAGAGGGTCGCTGCCGCGAGTCTTGGCGCGGCAAGTGTTTGGCCAATTCAGACAGCGCCATTTCGTAGACCTTCCTCTTGAACTCAATCACGGCGTCAAGAGGCACCCAGTATTCGTTCCACCGCCACGCGTCAAATTCAGGGTGGTTGGTGGCGCGCAAGTTGACTTCGCTGTCTTGTCCAATCAGACGCAAGAGGTACCAAATTTGTTTTTGTCCCTTGTAGTGCCCACGTGACTCGCGGCGCACGAAGCGGTCGGGGACCTCATAGCGCAACCAATCGCGGGTGCGCCCCACGATGTGCACGTGCTCTGGCCTGAGCCCAACTTCTTCGTGAAGCTCTCGATACATCGCCTGCTCTGGGGATTCGCCCCTGTCAATTCCGCCTTGCGGGAACTGCCAAGAGCTTGAGCGGATGCGCCGCCCCCAGAAAACCTGGTTTTTTTGGTTCAGCAGGATGATGCCGACGTTGGGTCTAAAGCCCTCTCTGTCAAGCATAATCAACCTCAAATTCTTGTAACTGCGGACCATTATGCCTTGGGCACATCTCCGCGCCAACAGATTCTTAAAGCACACATGAAAGCCAGTCAATTTTTAATTTCAACGCTCAAAGAAGCGCCCGCCGACGCCGAGGTGATCAGCCATCAATTGATGATGAGAGCGGGCATGATCAAACGCTTGGGTGCAGGTATCTACACGCTCATGCCCATGGGTTTGCGGGTGGTGCAAAAGGTGGCCAACATCGTGCGCGAAGAGATGAATCGCGCGGGTGCAGTAGAGCTTTCGATGCCCGTGATTCAGCCCGCCGAATTGTGGCAAGAGACTGGGCGCTTCGAGAAAATGGGTCCAGAACTGTTGCGCATCAAAGACCGCCACAGCCGCGACTTTGTGGTGCAGCCAACGAGCGAAGAGGTGATCACAGACACTGCGCGCCAAGAGCTTCGCTCGTACAAACAATTGCCTAAAAATCTGTACCAAATCCAAACCAAATTCCGTGACGAGCGGCGCCCTAGGTTTGGCCTCATGCGCGGACGTGAGTTCATCATGAAGGACGCCTACAGCTTCGACAAAGACCACGCCAGCGCGCAGGCCAGTTATGAAAACATGGCCCGTGCATACCGCGCGATCTTTGACCGGTTTGGCTTGGTGTATCGCGCGGTGGCGGCTGATAGTGGCGCGATTGGTGGCGACTTGAGTGAAGAGTTTCAAGTGATTGCGGCCACTGGCGAAGATGCCATCGTGTATTGCCCACAAAGCGACTACGCCGCCAACATGGAAAAGGCCGAGGCTGCGGCCCCAACTAAGGCGCGAGCTGCCCCGACCGAGGCGCTCAAGCAAACACCCACCCCTGGGAAAAGCACATGCAGCGATGTTGCCGAGCTGCTCGGCGTTGCGCTGCAGCGCACGATCAAGTCACTGGTGTTGGCCACCGATGAGCTCAACGAAGATGGCTCGGTTGCCAAGAGCGTGGTCTGGCTGTTGATGCTGCGTGGCGACCACGATATGAACGAGGTCAAGGTCGGTAAATTGCCCGGAATGGAGGGTGGCTTTCGGTTTGCCACATTGGTAGAAATCGAGGAGCACTTTGGCTGTAAGCCTGGCTACCTAGGCCCATTGAACCTGCTCAAGCCTGTTCACATCGTGGTCGACCGCGAAGTGGCAGTCATGAGTGATTGGATTTGTGGCGCCAATGTGGAAGACTTTCACATGACAGGTGTCAATTGGGGGCGCGATTTGCCCGAGCCCGATCTGGTGGCTGACATCAGAAACGTGGTCGCCGGCGATTTGTCGCCCGATGGCAAAGGAGAGTTGTTGATCGAGCGGGGTATTGAGGTTGGCCACATTTTTTACTTGGGGACCAAATACTCAAAGGCAATGAACGCCACATTTTTGGATGTCGATGGCAAGCCAAAGCCCTTTGAGATGGGCTGCTACGGTATTGGCGTCACACGCATCCCGGCCGCGGCCATTGAACAAAGCCACGATGACAAGGGCATCATTTGGCCCGACGCGATTGCCCCGTTCTCGGTCGTCATTTGTCCCATTGGCATGGATCGCAGCGATGCGGTTCGCGAGCATGCGGTGGCGTTGTATGAACAGCTTCTTCAGGCTGGTGTGGATGTGATGCTTGATGACCGAGGCGAGCGCCCTGGTGTGATGTTTGCTGAGTGGGAACTCATCGGCGTGCCGCATCGGTTGACGGTCGGCGAGAAGGCTTTGAAGGAAGGCCAAGTCGAGTACCAGCATCGCAGCGATGCGCAAGCCAGCAAAGTGGCCATTGATCAGGTCTTTGACCATGTGATGGCTTCATTGAAAGCCCGATAAGCCCAGTCTGAGGCAAGAAAAAGCCGCCCTTCAAGGGGCGGCTTTTTCGTTGGGTCACGCATGGGCTGCGTGGTTTGAGCCTCAAGCCTGATTGATCATCTGGTTGAGTTCGCCTGACTCGTACATCTCCATCATGATGTCTGAGCCACCTACAAATTCGCCTCGGACATACAGCTGTGGAATGGTGGGCCACTGGCTGTACTCTTTGATGCCTTGTCGGATTTCTTGGTCTTCAAGCACGTTGATGGTCTTGAGGGTTTTGGTGTCAACGCCGCAAGCCTTCAGAATTTGAATTGCACGACCTGAAAATCCACACATGGGGAAGCTGGCCGAACCCTTCATGAAAAGTACGATTTCGTGTGACTTCACCAGTTGGTCGATGTCTTGTTGAATGGTGTCCATGGGTGCTCCGCAGTAAGAAGTGTCGTAGCGACATTATCGCCTGATTAGAAATGACCGCACCGCGCGCCTGTGCAACGCACATGGCCAGCGAGGTCTTGCCGGTGTTCAATCGACCCAAAGCCTGCTTGCCGAAACAGTCCGGCGACCGCTTGGGCCTGGTCAAAGCCGTGCTCGAGCAAGAGCCAAGTGCCGGGTCGCATGTGGGCGGATGCCCCGTTGATGATCTCTTTGATGTCACGCAAGCCATCCGGGCCCGAGGCCAATGCCTGGATCGGCTCGGCGTGCAGGCCTGCCAAATGTGGATCGGCCTCGCGAATGTATGGTGGGTTGCTGACCACCAAGTCGAAGACCTCTGGCCCCACCGCCTCCCACCACGAGCCATGGTGCCAGTGCACCGCTAGCGCCAATCGCTCGGCGTTGCATTGGGCAACGGCTAGGGCGCCCTCGCTCAAATCTGCCGCATGGATTTCGGCACCAGCTTGGGCATGGCTGCGAATCGCGAGCGCAATGGCGCCGCTGCCTGTGCCTAGATCGAGCACCTTGGGTGTAGGTCCTAGATCTTGCAGCACGTCGAGTGCCCACTGCACCAGTGCCTCGGTGTCTGGGCGAGGGACCAAAACGCGGGCATCGACGCCAAGGTCTAGGCCAAAAAACTCTTTTTGGCCTAGCAAATAAGCCACGGGCTCACCCTTTAACCGACGCTCGCAAAGCTGGCTCCAAACCCGATGCTGTGCCGCCGGCAGGGGGTCGCGGTCATGGGCCCACAGCCACGCGCGATCGTGTGGAGATTGTTTGCACGCCTGCAGCATGAGTATTTGGGCATCCAAGCGTTCGATGCCAAGCGCTTGCGCTTGATTGAGCGCCGCGCCGATACTCAAGGCGGCTTGCCATGCGGGGATCAAGCCTGCTGCTCCAGTTCGGCGAGCAACTCCGCCCCGCGCGCGATTTGCAGCTGGTGAATCACCTCATCGAGCGCCCCCTCCATCACCGCGTTGAGCTTGTAAAGCGTCAAATTGATGCGGTGGTCACTGATGCGCCCTTGCGGGAAGTTGTACGTGCGGATGCGATCGCTGCGGTCTCCGCTGCCAATCAGGCCTTTGCGTTGCGCGGCTTGGCTGGATTCGCGCGCGACTCGCTCGCGCTCTTGAATCCGAGCCACCAAAACCTGCATGGCTTTGGCTCGGTTGCGGTGCTGGGAGCGGTCATCTTGGCACTCCGCCACGATGCCGCTGGGCAAATGGGTGATGCGAACGGCAGAGTCGGTTTTGTTGACGTGCTGCCCGCCCGCGCCGCTGGCGCGGTAGGTATCGATGCGCAAATCCGCAGGGTTGATTTCAACGGCAACCGCTTCGTCGGGCACCGGCATCACCGCGACGGTGCACGCGCTGGTGTGGATGCGTCCTTGGGTTTCCGTCGCAGGGATGCGTTGGACCCGGTGCCCCCCAGACTCAAAACGAAGCTTGCCATAGGGCTGATCGCCAGTGACTTGAAACACCACCTCTTTGTATCCACCCAGCTCACTGGGGGACTCACTCATGAGTTCCACCCGCAAGCCTTGGGCCTCACAGTATTTGGTGTACATGCGAAGCAAGTCGGCGGCGAACAGCGCCGACTCATCGCCCCCAGTGCCTGCGCGAATCTCGACAAAGGCGTTGCGTGCATCGTCCGGGTCTTTGGGTATCAACAACAGTTGAATCGCCTGATCCAAACGCTCTAAGTCAGCAGTCGCCAGTGCTTGCTCTTGCTCGGCAAACTCGGCCATGTCAGGGTCGCTCAGCCAAGTCTGGGCCTCTTTGAGGTCATTGGCTCTTTGCTCATAGGTGCGAAAGAGGCCGATGACTTCGCTCAATTCAGCGTGCTCTTTGGTTAGGCGACGGTAGCGGTCTAGGTCTTGGGTGACGTGTTCGTCGCTGAGCTGGGCATCTAACTCTTGGAGCCTGAGCGACTGGCGCTCAAGGGTGGCTTGAATGAAGGGTTTCATGGGGCTGGAGCCGATGTGGCGAGAGGGCTAAAAGGCTGGCAGGGGCGGCTGAGAGCCCAGCGCAGCGGGCGCAAAGTGAGCGTTTGGCAGGGTCGCTAACTGCGGCGCGTATCGGATCGGTTGAACAGTTGCGTCAGCGTCGCTGCGAGCTGCTCGCGCTGAGCGGGTTCGCTCTTGTGGAGTGCAGAGAGCGTGGGGTGCAACATTTTGTGGGTCAACCCTTGTGCCAACTGCTGCATCACGTCCTCGACGGCCTCACCTTTGGCGAGGCGTTTGCGCGCTTTTTGTAGTTCAACGCTTTGCCATTCGATGGCTTGTTGGTGCAGATGTTGAATCAGTGGCACGCTGTGGCGTTGTCCCATCCACTGCATGAACTGGCGCACGCCTGTATCAATGATGGCCTCGGCTTGCACCACCGCAGCTTGGCGGTTTTCCTTGCCTGTTTGGACGACTTGCGCGAGGTCATCCACGGTGTACAAAAAGACGTCCGACAGTGCCTTGACCTCGGGTTCAATGTCTCGTGGAACAGCCAAGTCGACCATGAACATGGGCTTGTGTTTGCGCTTTTTCAGGGCTCGCTCGACGGCCCCCAGACCAATGATGGGCAAGCTGCTTGCGGTGCAAGAGACAACGATGTCGTACTCGTGCAAGTGCTCAGGTACGTCCACCAGAGGGATGGTTTGCGCGCCGATGCGCTGGGCTAGGTGCTCCCCGCGCTGTGGTGTGCGGTTGGCAATGGCCATGCTGCGGGGCTGCTTGGCGCTGAAATGGGCGGAGGCCAGCTCGATCATTTCGCCCGCGCCGACAAACAGCACGCGCACTTCGTTGAGGCTTTCAAACAGCTGGCCAGCCAAGCGCACGGCCGCTGCGCTCATGCTGATGGAGTGGGCGCCGATCTCGGTGGTGGTGCGCACCTCTTTGGCAACCGCAAAGCTGCGTTGAAACATTTGGTTCAGCGTGGTGCCCAAGGAGCCAGCGTCTTGGGCGACGCGAACCGCATCTTTGAGCTGGCCCAAAATTTGTGGCTCGCCCAACACCATTGAGTCCAAGCCACTGGCGACGCGGAAGGCGTGTCTTGCGACTTGCTCCTCGGTGAGCAAGTAGGCGTGCTGATGGAGGGTTTCAGGGCTCACGCCGCCCGCACTGGCCATCCAGTTGAGGGTTGACTCGACGGCAAGCTGCTCAGCCGCGCAATAGACTTCGGTGCGGTTGCAAGTGGACAACAGCGCCACTTCGGGGGAACCGTTGAGCGTGCCTTTGATTTGCGCTAGGGTGGGGGCAACCTGGTCCAAGGCAAACGCAAAACGCCCGCGCAAATCCAACGGTGCGGTTTCGTGGTTGATTCCTAGGGCCCAGACTGACATTCTCGGATTATAAAATTTCAGCGCGCCTTGCGTGTGCCATCGCCGCGACTAATTTTGATGGCGAGCGCCCGCCGGTGCAGAATGCCTCTATGCAGCCCTTCGATTATTTTTGGCATGTGAGCAATTTCTTGAGCCCAGCGCTTGGTTTGGCCGCGCTGCTGGCTTTTTGGGTGAAGCTTCGATCGCACGGGGCACCAGGGTTTTGGCGAATGTGGTGGATTTTGTCGGGATCAGGGGTGCTTGCATTGGTTCTGGGATGGTGGGCGCTTGAGCGCGACGGATCGATGTGGACGTATGCCGCATTGATCGGGGTCAACGCCGCTTGGGCCCATCGTTGGTCGCAAACGGGTCGTAAAAGGGTTGCAAACGGGTCGCTTTAGGCGGTTGCCCAGTCTAGGGGCTTTTGCAGGCCGCACTGTGCCCAAGGCGCCTGTGCCAGCGGCTTGACTCAGGTCAGCGGTGGGGGCGCGTGAGGCCGGGATGGCACCCAGCCCATCATGGTCTCTGTTGGACTGCGATAATCCAAGACACCAAGAGCTCAGTGCTCTGTCAAGTCAAAGTAGCCCATGAACGCACCATTGCCCCCAGAATTACTGGCAGCCGCCGCGCATGTCGCACCCCGATTGCGGGAGATTCCGTACAACTACACCTCCATGGCCGATCGTGAGATCGTCACCCGGCTTTTGGGTGAGCGGGCTTGGGACGTGCTAGATCAGTTGCGCCAAGAGCGTCGCACTGGGCGCTCCGCACGGATGCTCTATGAGGTGTTGGGCGATATTTGGGTGGTGCAGCGCAACCCGTTCTTGCAAGATGACTTGCTCAAAAACCCCAAGCGCCGCGCCCTGCTGGTGCAGGCCTTAGAGCACCGCATGGCAGAGGTCGACAAGCGACGCAAGCCCAGTGAGGACGCGCACCGCGATGCGCTGGTGACTGAGTTGGCGCTCGCCGCGGGCCAGTTGATCCGCCAATTCGACGAGCATTTTCAGGTGGTTGCCAAGCTCAGAGCCAAGGCCAAGCGTGCGCTTGGCCGCCACACGCGCAAAGACAACATCAAGTTCGACGGTTTGTCGCGCGTGTCGCACGTCACCGATGCCACCGACTGGCGGGTCGAGTACCCATTTGTCGTGCTGACCCCCGACACGGAGGCCGAAATGGCCAAATTGGTGCGTGCTTGCATCGAGCTGGACTTGACCATCATTCCCCGTGGCGGTGGAACCGGTTACACCGGTGGAGCGATTCCGCTGACTTGGCGCTCTGTGGTGATCAACACAGAGAAGCTCGAGGCCATGAGCGAGGTTGAGCACTTTCAGGTGGGCGGTCGTGACGCGCCCGTGCCTACGATTTGGACAGAGGCTGGGGTGGTCACCCAGCGGGTGGCGAACGCCGCCGAGCGTGCCGGATTTGTATTCGCAGTGGATCCGACTTCGGCTGATGCCAGCTGCGTGGGCGGCAACATCGCCATGAACGCTGGTGGCAAAAAGGCCGTCATGTGGGGGACGGCGCTGGATAACCTGATCAGCTGGCGCATGGTGACGCCAGACGCGCAGTGGCTAGAGGTCACGCGGCTGGACCACAATTTGGGCAAGATTCACGATGCGCCTATGGCCACATTTGGCTTGCAGTATTTCCAAGCTGACGGCAAAACGTTGATTCGCGAGGAGCGGCTTGAGATCCCAGGTTCGGCGTTCCGCAAAGCCGGTTTGGGTAAGGACGTCACAGACAAGTTTTTGGCTGGCTTGCCGGGTGTACAAAAAGAAGGTTGCGATGGCCTGATCACCAGCGCGCGCTGGTTGGTTCACCGAATGCCAGCGCACACGCGAACCGTGTGCCTCGAGTTTTTTGGTAACGCCAAAGACGCGGTTCCCAGCATTGTCGAAATCAAAGACTTCATGTTCGCTGAACAGCAGCGAAGCGGCACCATGTTGGCTGGCTTAGAGCACTTGGACGATCGCTACTTGAAAGCGGTGGGCTACGCCACCAAGAGCAAACGTGGGGGCGGCGGGCTGCCCAAAATGGTGCTGATTGGCGACATCGTCGGCGACGACGCTGACGCGGTAGCAGCTGCCAGCTCTGAGGTGGTGCGCATGGCCAATGGTCGCCATGGTGAGGGCTTTGTTGCCACGTCGGATGCTGCGCGCAAGAAGTTTTGGCTCGACCGCAAGCGCACGGCCGCCATTTCTAAACACACCAACGCGTTCAAAATCAACGAGGACGTGGTGATTCCTCTCGAGCGCATGGGCGAGTACACCGAGGGCATCGAGCGCATCAACATCGATTTGTCGCTGCGCAACAAATTGGCGCTGCTCGACGAGTTGCAGCGCTACTTTGAAGGTGGCACGCTGCAGGTGGATACCCGTGGCGAGTTGCCTGATTTGGACGACCAAGAGTGGCTCGAAGACCGGGCCTCACAGGCGTTGTCATTGATCCATTCGGTGCGAGCACAGTGGGCTGGCTGGTTGGAGAGCTTTGATGAGCATTTTGCGGCTCTCCAGGACCACTCGCTGCGTGCCAGCTGGAAGACACAAGTGCGTGCCCCCCTGCGTGATTTGTTTGCAGGCGATGCGTATGCGCCGATCTTGCAGGCCTGTGACCGCATTCACCAAGAAGTGCTGAAAGGGCGGGTCTGGATTGCGTTGCACATGCACGCAGGCGACGGCAACGTGCACACCAATATTCCGGTCAACAGCGACGATTACCACATGTTGCAAACCGCCCATGAGGCGGTGGGTCGCATCATGGCGCTGGCCCGAAGCCTAGATGGCGTGATCTCTGGCGAGCACGGCATTGGCATCACCAAGCTGCAATTTTTGAGCGATGACGAACTTGCCCCCTTTGCCAAGTACAAGGCCAAGGTAGACCCCACGGGACGCTTCAATCGCGGCAAGTTGTTGCGGCAGGCCCCCACCATGCGCGATGGCGGGGCATCG
>CBFIFT010000071.1:0-8982 GCA_965661935.1 Burkholderiaceae bacterium
CGGGTAGCCAGCGGCAGTCAGAAGCTCTAGGCAGTTATCAAACGTGGCCGTGTCGGACTGGTCAGGGAAACTAATGGGATAGAGCTTTTGCAAGTCGTCGCCCAATACAGCAGAGCGCATGACACCCTCTCGGGCACGCATCCAGTTGTAGTTGCCCTTGACCGTGTTGATCTCACCGTTGTGGGCAACCATGCGGTAGGGGTGCGCTAATGGCCACTCAGGGAAGGTATTGGTTGAAAAACGCTGGTGCACCAAACCGAGCGCGGAAGCACAGCGGCTGTCCGCCAAATCCAAAAAGTATTCGCCCACTTGATTGGCCAGCAGCAGACCTTTGTAGACGATGGTGCGGCTGGACATGCTGGGCAAGTAGTATTCTTTGCTGTGGGTCAGCTTCAACCGCTGCACTGCAGCGCTGGCCGTCTTGCGGATGACGTAAAGCTTGCGCTCAAGCGCATCCTGCACGATCACGTTGTCGCCACGCCCAATGAAGATTTGCTTGATCACTGGCTCGGTCTCGCGCACCGTGGGCGACATTGGCATATCGCGATTGACGGGTACGTCGCGCCACCCTAAAAGCACCTGACCTTCAGCAGCAACCGCGCGCTCCAACGCCTGCTCGCACGCCATGCGCGAGGCGTGCTCCTTGGGCAAGAAGACCATCCCCACGCCATATTCGCCAGCGGGCGGCAATTGCACGCCCTGCTTGGCCATCTCGTCACGAAAGAGTGCATCAGGCAGTTGCAACAAAATACCTGCACCGTCACCCATCAGGGCATCAGCGCCGACTGCACCTCGGTGGTCTAGGTTTTCTAGAATTTTGAGCGCTTGAGAGACGATGGCATGGCTCTTCACTCCCTTGATGTGCGCGACGAAACCCACGCCACACGCGTCGTGTTCGTAACTCGCGTCGTATAGGCCAGCGGTTTTCATTTGTTGAATTGATTCTGCGTTCAAGGTCGGCTCCCGATTCAAGGAAAACAAGGGCATTGACTATAAGCCAATTTCGGTTGCCTTTTCAGCTTAAAAATAGGGGTCAGAACATGAATAAGGCCATTGATAAATATTTTCATATTAATTGGGGTCACATCAAGTGCAAGCCGCGTCGGGATCAGCCGCCTGGCACGCCAGAGGCCGATTTACTGGGGCGCCCGGCAGGTCGTCGCTGCACAGGTCTTTGTGCGCGCTGCTCTAGTTGGGTCAGAAAATCACGATCCCCTAGAGCCCAACCAAAACGCGCCACATCGGCCAAGTCTCTGCGCTTGTCATGGCTCAGACCAGCAGCCACCCGTTTGGCGTAGGCCGCCTCGCGCGCAAACGGTGTGTCGCCAAGACCCCACAACAGCGGATGAAATTGCAGCCACTTCGACGTCTCCAAACCCGCCGCGCAGCGGTGGCTGCTCCAAGGCCAATCACTGGGCTGGGCGACCAGACCTTTCCAAACAGGCAACCAATCCAAATAGACCATGGCATCGAGTAAGTGGCGCTCAGGCTGAATCACGCCAGTTTGGTAGCGGCCCTCCCAGAGGGTGCCGGTTCGTTGGTGGCGTTGATTAAACACCCTGACATAGTGGCGACCCAGCGACTGCATCCACTGGCTCACGGCCCCACCCTCGTCAGGCGTCACCAACCAGTACGCTTGGTCTTCTAGCAAGCTAAAGGCATGAACCCGCACCGACAAGCGTTTGGCCTCTTGTCTAGCCAAATCCAACCAGCGCAGCCGATCGGCATCGTCCAAAAACACCGGCTGACCATTGTTGCCGCGCACGCCAACCAACTGGGTCAAACCTGGCACATTCCAACGCGGACGCCTTGCCACCTCAAGCCTCAGTCAAATACTCGCCGACCGGTGAGTCGGTGGTGCTCTTGAATCGCGAACCGGTCGGTCATGCCCGCCAAGTAATCGGCAACGGCACGCGGCAAGTCAACACTCGCATGAAACCGCTGGGGCACCAATTCGGGGGCATCCATGCAACGAGCAAACAAACCCTGCATCACCTCTTCTGCTTGTGCCATGGTGTCCACGACTTGCGGGTGGCGATAGAGGTTCTTAAACAAAAATGCCTTGAGGTGCTTCATTGATTTACCCATTTCTGAAGAGAAACCAACCAATGCAACTGGCCACCTTCGCACCGCGTCGGGGCTGTCAACACCCGCTTGTTCTAAATTCATTTGCGTCGTGTTCAACACATCGTAGACCCCTTCACTCAACATTTGGCGGGTCAGCGCATAAAGGCGCCGGCGATCATCGAGCGCCGGGTGTTGTTGATCAATCTGGCTGAGTAGGCTATCTAGCCAAGGGACGGCGCGCAACTGTTTCAAAGTCAACAACCCTGAGCGCACCCCATCGTCAACGTCGTGCGCGTTGTATGCAACTTGGTCGGCCCAATTGCACAACTGAGCCTCTAAGCTGGGTTGTTGCCCGACTAAAAAGCGCAAGCCTACACCTTGTGGCTCCGCCGCCTCGAGCTGTTGTGCACGCCACGACGAGCAGTGTTTCAAGATGCCCTCTCGGGTCTCAAAACACAAGTTCAGCCCATCGTGGTGCGGGTATTTTTGCTCAAGCACATCGACCACGCGCAGGCTTTGCCAGTTGTGTTCGAAACCATCGGCTGCGTTGGGAAAATCCGCGGCAGGCAAAGCCTTCAGACAATCATCCAAAACGCGCTGCCCGACATGCCCAAAGGGGGTATGTCCCAAATCATGCGCCAACGCAATGGCCTCAACCAAATCCTCGTTCAGCCGCAAACTGCGCGCCAAGCTGCGTGCAAGCTGAGCAACCTCGAGAGAGTGTGTCAGCCGCGTGCGAAACAAGTCGCCCTCGTGGTTCACAAAAACCTGGGTTTTGTAAACCAATCTGCGAAACGCGCTGCTGTGAATCACCCGATCTCGGTCGCGTTGAAAATGGTTGCGCGTTGGCGCGTCGGCCTCGGGATAACGCCGGCCCTTTGAGTCAACAGGGTGACACGCGTATGGCGCCCAAACCGAATCACTCATATCAAGTCGACAGGCAGGCTTGAATCACCTCGCTCACCGCCTCATCGGGCGCTGTGCGCAAGGCGGCAATGTCACCCTCTTGCCAAACCACAAAACGAATCTCACCAGCCTGCACCTTCTTGTCAACACGCATCAAGCGCAAGTATGTTTGAGCCGGCGTTTCAGCCGCGTCAGATGGCAGCGCAGGGCCTAGCACGGGTAAGCCCACCGCTATGAGCAGCGCCGTCAAGCGCTCAGCCTGGTTCGGCGAAATGCAACCGAGTCGGACCGACAGCGCGGCGGCCATCACCATGCCAGCGGCCACCCCTTCTCCGTGCAGCCAACTGCCATAGCCCATGCCCGCTTCGATCGCGTGGCCGAATGTATGACCGAAATTCAAGATGGCACGAACACCACCCTCGCGCTCGTCTTGTGCCACAACCCAGGCCTTGATTTCACAACTGCGCTTCACAGCTTGCATCATGGCGCCGGGCTCGCGCGCGACCAGAGCAGAGGCCTGTTGCTCGAGCCAAATCAAAAAATCTGGGTCTGCAATGGGGCCATATTTGATCACCTCAGCCAAGCCTGCTGCGTACTCGCGCACTGGCAAGCTATCGAGCGTGGCCAAATCGCAAATCACCCTCGCTGGCTGATAGAACGCGCCAATCATGTTTTTACCTGCAGGGTGATTGACACCTGTTTTTCCACCCACAGACGAGTCCACTTGAGCGAGCAAAGTCGTAGGCACCTGCACAAACGGCACGCCTCGCATGTAGGTGGCGGCGGCGAAACCAGTCATATCCCCAACCACCCCGCCACCCAGCGCGAACAACACGGTTTTGCGGTCTGCCTGATGAGCCAAGAGCGCATCAAATATCAGCTGCAAATGGGCTAAATCTTTGAACGACTCTCCATCGGGCAAGACCACCGTCTCGACGCGTGGGTAATGGCCTGAAATCGCCTGCCGCAGCGCCGCCTCGTACAACGGAGCAACGGTGTCGTTGGTAACAATCACCGCCAACGAGGCCTGAGGCAGCCCCATCCAAGTCTTGGGGTCTTGCCAAATGCCGTGCCCAATGAGGATGTCGTAGCTGCGATCCCCCAAATTGATGGGGACCACTTGCTCAGGGGCGGCAATTGGCAAAGGCTCAAAGGGTGTGAGTGTGGCGGTCATGGTGCAGAGTCAGAGTTTGTGAGCCCAGCCATTTCAATTTGCATGGCAATCGCGTTAACCAGCGCATTGACATTGGGGCGGCCAGTTTCGATGGTGTGGTGCGCAACGTCGCGGTACAACGGATCGCGCAAAGCGTACAACTGCTTGAGGGCTTGCAGCGGATCTCGAACCTGCAGCAAGGGGCGCACGCGGTCGTGTCGCAAGCGCCGGTAAATGTCTTCTGGTTGCGCCCGCAAGTAAATCACATAACAACGCGCATGCAAATGGTCACGGTTCTCGCTGCGCAATACCACACCACCACCCGTAGCCAACACCGAAGGCTGGTTGCGCCGTGTGAGTTGATCGATGACATCCACTTCTATGGTGCGAAATGCGTCTTCTCCACACTCTTCAAAGTATTCACGAATTGAACAGCCGATTTGGCTCTCGATTTCTTGGTCTGCATCCACGCAAGGCATACCCAAACGCTTTGCCAAATGGCGCGCCACCGTCGACTTTCCTGACCCAGGCATTCCAACTAATGCAATCACACCGCGTCCTATCCATTCATGGGTGGTCGAGTACCCTGGGCGTTATAAACACCACCACTTCGGTTTTATCGACCCTTTTAGACGTGGATTTGAACACATTTCCGATCACCGGAATCTCACCTAAAACCGGCACTTGGGTGACATCTGCACGCTCGTATTCTTCGAGAATTCCGCCAATCACCAATGTGCCGCCATCCTCCACCAACACCTCGGTTTGAACTTGCTTGGTGTTGATCGCTATGCCCGAGGCTGTCGTTTCACCCCGGCTGTCTTTGTGCACCACCAAGCTCAGCAGCACATAGCCATTGGGTGTGATGCGTGGGGTGACTTCGAGCTTGAGGCTTGCGCGCCGAAACTCGACCGAAGTCTGACCATTGGCCGATACCGTTTGGTAGGGGTACTCGGTACCTTGCTGAATCGTAGCGGTCACTCGGTCTGTCGTCACGACGTGCGGACTTGAAATGACCTTTCCTTTGCCATCGGCTTCTAGGGCGGAGATTTCCAAATTTAAAAACCGGCTGACGCCAGAGCCGAACAGCGAAACCGCGAAAGTTGCCGCTGCGTAGCCATTGACGCCAGCAGCCGGCAAGCTCACGAAGGGCAGCGCGGCACTGTCGGACAGGCCGGCCACAGCCTCATAGGTCGGGCCCACGCCAATGTGGTTACCCCATGTCACGGGCTGCGCGCCAGCACTACCCAAACGCACCCCCAACTGCCGACTGAAGTTTTGATCTGCCTCGACAATGCGTGCCTCAATCACCACCTGTTTCACAGGCACATCGAGTGCGGCGATCCACTGCTCAATGCGCGCCACATTGGACTCGGTGTCAACGACAAACAATTGGTTGCTGCGCCCGTCAGCCCACATGGACGGCGTGCTGTCAGGCAACGCCATGGCTGGCGGTTGGACATCTGATGGCTTGGTTGCTGCGGCATTTAAGAGACCTGACGCTCGTCTGGCGGCCGCACCACGGGACACGCCTTGCAACTGCTGCAACAAATCAACGGCCTTTGCATAGTTGAGGCGAAATACTCGGCTGACCACCTTCTGGGGCGGCGTCAATAAAACAGGGGCTGCGGCCAATTCGGACCCCCCACCAAGCGGCTGAGACGTGGACGGCCCAACGGACTGCTTGGCCTCAGCAGCACGCGGGGTAACCCAATAAACGTCGCCCTGACGCTGCACGCGAATACCAGATGTGACCGCTATGACCTCCAAAGCGTCGGGCCAAGCAACGTCCTCCAGCTGCAAGCTGACCGAGCCACTGACTTGGTCCGACACCACCAAGTTGATGCCGGCCATCTCGGCAATCGACTGCAAGGCGAGGCGCACAGGCACGCCCTCAAGCTGCAAAGATATGGGCTCCCCCCATGCTGCTTTAGGCGGGTAAACGGGCGCTTGCGCCCACGCAACTGTGGCCCACGTCAGCCCTACACCTACGCCGCACAACCACACACACAAGGTGCGCTTGCAGCTCGCCAACACTTCATCGGTGGGGTTCATGGTTCTCGCGCGCTCGGCTTAAGTAGGGCCACAGCCAAGTGGTCGGTTGGTGTGCTGAGCCTGCGAGCTTCAGTTGTAGCCGATCAGGCGTGATCGCATGCACCACAGCACCGCCTTGCCCCAAAGCATCGCCCAAGGCCACACGCAAAACCTGCTTCGACCTGCGAACCCAGGCCCAGCGCGCTGCGCCGCGAGCACCGTAACCCACATATTGCCAATCTCTCAACGTTCCGCTGGTGGCCAAGTTCGATGCGGTGGCTGGTTCAACGGCACGGGCTGCCATGGTCCCCATGGCGGGGGCCGGCTTGATCCACCGCCGCAACGACGAGAACGGGGCATGGGCAGGATCAACCTGAAAAGTGAGCGGCCCAGCGCTCAGCGACCTGAGGGGCAGAGGCAGGTCCTTGGACTGCGCTGACGCGCATTCCCCAAACAATGCCAGCCAGCCAAACAGCGTCGACACAACGCCCACACGCCACGAGCGAGTGACCCAGGCAGGTGATCGCGGCCTCCTCATTTGCCGGCCTTTGAAGGTTTGATGGATGCTTTGCCCGACTGGCGCTTGCGCCGCTGGCCTTGATCCCAATGCCACACGCCAAAACGTGCCGACACATGAACCAGTTGTCCCTGGGTCTCGCTGAGGCCTTGAGCCCGCCACGCTTGCCAAGTCATCGCAGGTGCAAAGTGGTGCAGCGACTGAATCAACTGCTCCCACTGAACAAAGGTGGCCCGCCCCTCGAATTGCCACGCTTTGAGATGCCAAGCGTCTGATCGATCTGCCTTGACATCGCGCACAGTCACCTGCTGAGCACCACCGGCCCGCAGCATCGACTCAATCCGCTCTCGCGTGAGCGACGCCGCCGCCGCCTCGGTCAACTCGTCCGCGCGTCGGCGCCAAACCACCCGCTCTCGCTGCATGGCACTGCTCCCTGCCAACTCTGATTCAGATCGTGGGTTCGGATCAAGAAGCGCGGCATCCACCGCTGGCCAATTGAGCAGGGCGTGGCTATATGACACGGCCCAGACCGCAGTGAAACAGACCACGAGCACGCCCACCAACTCTCGCTGTGTGCGGCGCGGCCACTCAAGCCAGTCACGCAAAGACCACAAGGTGTGCACATTCAACCAAGTCCACAGATGCGGCTCTTCAAGTGGGCGAGGCTCAGAATCATCGAGCATGAGGTCGCCGCCACTTGATGTCGCCGCGAAATGCCACGCCACTCCAATTCGTTGGGGTCACCTCCAAAAGAGAAACCTTGAAGCTGCTCCAATTTGAGTGAGCGCAATCGCGCCAATCGCGCTGCACTTGCTCGACATCACCTGCCTTCGCGGCGATGCCCTCCCAGTCCATTTGCGTCGGTTGCCACGCAACCGAAGTCCAATAGGCGTCCTCGGGGATAACCAAAGGCAAGGCGTGCCAAAGGCCGAGTAAGTCAACCTGCGTAACGGTGGCCAGGTTCTTGAGTTCAAGCGCGCGCTCATATGCAGCTTGGATTTCGGCCAATTGCGAACGCCAACGGCCTTCTTCTAATTGCCGAGATTTCACCAATTCTTGGGCCGCGAGCCAGCGGCCATGGTCTTGCTGCCGAAGGTAGACGTGCATGCAAGCAAGCAGCACCAAGGCGCCCATGAAGCCCGAAGACACAATTGCCAAGCGCTTTCCGGCAGCCCGACGCCGTCCCAAGCGTGCCAGCAACTCTGGCGAGGTAGCATTCAAAGGGGCAGTTGACACGCCTGCGCACCCGCATCGAAACAAAACGATTTATTCAGCATGGTGTGCGCCCTTCAACGGATCAACATGCTTCATGCTAGGTCTGAAGGAGCATGTCATGTGTGTCAGATTGCCCATTTTGGTTACACAGTGCATCTCATTGGTGCTCATCAGATGCGCACGGCAGAAGGACCGTCACCGAAGCCACCTGCCCTTTCTATAATTGGTGCACTCCACCTCGCATACCGATGACCCACCCTCACACCAAGATGCCCGCAAACCCAACCCATCAATCAACGCCAAGAGCGGCATGGTGGCGACCCTTCGTAGGGCTTTTTTGGCTGGCCTCGGGCTTGGGTCTTGCTGGGGTGTTTGTGTTGTCCATCGCATTCGCCATGGCCTATCACAAGCTGCCTGAGATAGACGCTTACACCACCTATCAACCCAAACTGCCTTTGCGCGTGTTCAGCCAAGACAAGGTGCTACTGGCGACTTTCGGCGAAGAAAAGCGCGAGTTCATACCTATTCAGGCCGTGCCCCAGGTCATGATTCATGCCGTATTGGCGGCCGAAGATGCCAATTTTTTTGAGCACTCAGGCGTGGACTTCAAAGGCATTGCAAGAGCCATTTACGCTAATTTTGGGCGCGCCAAAAGTCAGGGCGGATCGACCATCAGCATGCAGGTCGCCCGCAATATGTATCTCTCATCCGAAAAGACGTACATTCGCAAAATCTATGAGATTTTGCTGACTTACAAGCTCGAATATTCACTGACCAAGGCCCAGATCTTGGAGGTGTACATGAACCACATTTATTTGGGCCAGCGCGCATACGGGTTCGGAGCCGCGGCGCAAACCTACTTTGGCAAACCCCTGTCGAGTCTAAGCATTGCCGAGGCGGCCATGCTGGCCGGCTTGCCCAAGGCGCCTTCAGCCTACAACCCCGTGCGCAACCCCAAACGCGCACGCGCCAGACAGCTCTACATCATCGGCCGCATGGAAGCCAACGGCTACGTCACCCAGTCGCAGGCCAAACAGGCCAAGGCTGAGACTCTGGCGATTCGCCAGAGCCGCTCATCAAGTGAGGCATA
>CBFIFT010000072.1:0-8930 GCA_965661935.1 Burkholderiaceae bacterium
GATTTTTGGGGCCGCTTGAGCCAACAGTTTGAAGGGAACTGGAAACCCGTGTTTCATTTGGCGCCGCCCTTGATGGGGCGGCGAAACGCCGCTGGTGAGCCCATCAAGACGGCGTTTGGACCTTGGATGCGCCACGTTTTTCGTGCTTTGGCGTGGCTCAAGCCCCTGCGCGGAACACCTTTTGACGTGTTTGGACACACCGAAGAGCGGCGCACCGAGCGCGCCCTTTTGGCTGAATACCAAGCGACGTTGGGCGAGTTGTTGGCGACACTGAGCGCTGAAAACCACGCCTTGGCCTTAGAAATTGCGCGCTTGCCTGAGCGCGTGCGTGGCTTCGGTCACGTCAAGCTGCGCTACCTCGCTGCGGTGAGGCCGCGATGGGACGAGTTGATGGTCCAATGGCGCTCTGCCGTGAACCGCAGCAAAGTCTGAGGGTATGTCGCCCGTGTTGGGACCTGCCCAAGCTGCCACTACAATGTCAGGTGACCTGTGCGACCCATATGAGGCGCCAGATTTCGAACTGTTCAGGAGTGAAACGTGTTGATTTCAAGTGCTTTTGCCCAAACCGCCGCTGGTGGTGATGCCCCTTCCGCATTGATGAGTTTCTTGCCATTGGTGTTGATGTTCGGCGTTTTGTATCTGGTGATGATCCGCCCACAAATGAAGCGCCAAAAGGAGCACAAGGCCATGGTTGAGGCTTTGGCCAAAGGCGATGAAGTCGTCACCGCTGGTGGCTTGCTCGGCAAGGTCACCAAGGCAGGTGAGTCATACCTCAGTGTTGAGGTGGCTGATGGCGTGGAAGTTCAAATTCAGCGCACAGCGGTGAATCAAGTGTTGCCCAAGGGCACGGTTAAGTAATCAGTGGATTGCGCGCGGTCGCTTAGGCTGCGCACAACCCACAGGCGGCCAGGGCCGCCTTTTTCGTTTAAATGGACAGGCCATGAATCGCTATCCCTTGTGGAAATACCTGACGATGTTGGTCGCTTTGTTGATCGCGACCGTCTACACCTTGCCCAACTTTTTTGGCGAGGCTCCTGCTGTTCAGGTGTCCCCGGCGCGCACCAGCGCCGTGGTCGATGTGGGCACGGTCAAGCGAGTCGAGGCTGCTTTGTTGGCGGCCAAGATCGATGCAGAGATGGTGGTTTTTGAGGGCCAATCCATCAAGGCGCGCTTTGCGACTGCAGACGAGCAAATCAACGCCAAAGATGTGATCGAAAAAGCGCTGAACCCCCAGCCCGAGTCGCCCTCCTATGTGGTGGCTTTGAACTTGGTTGCGCGCACGCCCGCTTGGCTACAAGCGCTGAACGCCGCACCGATGTATTTGGGCTTGGATTTGCGCGGCGGCGTGCACTTCATGTTGCAAGTCGACATGAACGAGGCTGTACTCAAAAAGCTCAACGCCATGTCGGCTGACTTGCGCAGCTTGTTGCGCGAAAAACGCATTCGCCACGGTGGCGTCAACCGCAACGACGAAGCCTTGGTCGTGCGGGCGGCCTCTGAGGTTGTGGCCAACCAAGTGCTTGAGGCCATCCGGCTTCAGTACACCGATCTGCAAGTGGACATGCAGCCGACCACCGATGGCTATGAAGTAAGTGCTCGCTTGTCACAGCCAGCCCGGCTGGCTGTGCAGACGCAGGCGCTCAAGCAAAACATGACGACCTTGCACAACCGCATCAATGAGCTTGGCGTGGCCGAGCCCGTCATTCAGCAGCAGGGGCTTGATCGCATCGTCGTGCAACTGCCAGGTGTGCAAGACACGGCCAAAGCCAAAGATATTTTGGGCCGCACGGCCACACTTGAAGTGCGCCTGGTCGACGAGAGTGCTGAAGGCTTAGCGGCCGAGCGGGGTAGCAGTCCGGTGCCATTTGGGTCCGAGCGTTACTTGGATCGCTCAGGTCGTGCCGTGATCGTCAAGCGCCAAGTTGTGCTCACGGGGGACAGCTTGACCGATGCCCAAGCTGGCTTTGACAGCCAAACCCAAGAGCCTGCCGTCCACCTCAGTTTAGACGGCAAGGGTGCGCGCATTTTCAAAGAGGTCACGCGTGACAACGTGGGCAAGCGCATGGCGATTTTGCTGTTTGAGAAGGGCAAAGGAGAGGTGGTCACCGCGCCTGTGATCCGCACCGAAATTGGCGGCGGTCGGGTTCAGATTTCAGGCCGCATGACAACCACAGAAGCCAGCGACACGGCATTGCTGCTGCGCGCAGGTTCATTGGCCGCGCCCATGGAAATCGTGGAAGAGCGGACCATTGGCCCCTCATTGGGCGCCGAAAACATCGCCAAAGGCTTTGACAGCGTGATGTGGGGCTTTGTGGTGGTGATCGCTTTCATGTGCGTTTATTACCTGTTGTTTGGCGCCTTCAGCAGCGTTGCGTTGGCGTTCAACTTGATGATGTTGGTGGCCGTGCTTTCGATGTTGCAAGCCACCCTGACGTTGCCTGGCATGGCTGCCATGGCCTTGACTTTGGGTATGGCCATTGACGCCAACGTGCTGATCAATGAGCGGGTGCGAGACGAGTTGCGCTCGGGTGCGACGCCACAGGCCGCCATCAATGCCGGCTATGACCGCGCGTGGGGCACGATTCTTGATTCCAACGTGACTACACTCATCGCCGGTATTGCCCTTTTCTTGTTTGGTTCTGGCCCCGTGCGTGGGTTTGCCGTGGTGCATTGCATCGGCATATTGACCAGCATGTTCTCTGCGGTGTTCTTCTCTCGCGGCTTGGTCAACCTGTGGTACGGCCGACGCAAGAAATTGAAAACCGTCGCCATCGGGACGGTCTGGAAGGCCCCCAATGAATCAAAAGACGTGGCATAAGCGGTAAAGGAAGCAGAGATGGAATTGTTTCGAATTCGACGTGACATCCCCTTTATGCGCCATGCTCTGGCGCTCAACGTGGTGTCTATGCTGACCTTTGTGTTGGCGGTTTTCTTTTTGGTCACCCGTGGCTTGAACCTGTCGGTCGAGTTCACGGGTGGCACCGTCATGGAGGTCGGTTACACGCAAGCCGCTGACGTTCAAGAGGTGCGCGAAATTCTCAATGGGCTCGGGTATGCGGACGCACAGGTGCAAAACTTTGGCACCTCGCGCGAGGTGTTGATGCGCTTGCCCGTGTCGCCGGGTAACACGTCTGCACAGCAAAGTGAGACGGTGCTGAGCGCCCTCAAGGCAGCCAACCCAGATGTGACCCTGCGCCGCACTGAGTTTGTTGGGCCGCAAGTCGGTGATGAGCTCTACACCAGCGGTTTGATCGCGTTGGGGCTGGTGATCGTTGGCATCATGATTTACCTAGCGATCCGCTTTGAGTGGAAGTACGCCGTCGCCGCCATCTTTGCCAACATGCACGACGTGGTGATCATTCTGGGGTTTTTCGCCTTCTTTCAGTGGGAGTTCTCGTTGGCTGTTTTGGCCGCGGTACTGGCCGTTTTGGGGTATTCGGTCAATGAATCGGTGGTGATTTTTGATCGCATACGCGAGACGTTTCGCCGCCAAAGAAAAATGGACACCAAGCAAGTCATCAATCACGCCATCACGGCCACCATCAGCCGCACCGTGATCACGCACGGGTCGACGCAAGTCATGGTGTTATCGATGTTGCTGTTTGGTGGCCCTACCCTGCACTATTTCGCGGTGGCTTTGACCATTGGTATTTTGTTTGGTATCTACTCATCTGTCTTTGTCTCGGCAGCGATTGCCATGTGGCTGGGCATCAAGCGCGAAGACTTGATCACGGACAAGGTTGAGCTCGATCGCGAAGACCCCAACTCTGGTGCCGTGGTGTGAGGCGAATCGCGTGAACAAGTGGGTTCAAAAAATCCCTTTGGTTTGGCTCGTGCTGATCGCTGGCTGGTTGGCGATAGCTCCGGTGCAGCCCGAGCCGCACTTGGTAGAAAAGTGGCGCCTGCTGCTCAACGGCGAGTTGTCTCGCCCCATTGATTGGTTTGATTGGCTGTTCCACACCCTGCCCTTGCTCGTGCTGGGTTGGCGAGTGGTGTTGGCATTGCGCAGCCGCCGTCAGATGGGCGAATGATGTCCACGCACCCTCCTGGCTCGTTGGCTGATTTGCAGGCGCGCCTTGGGGAGCGTTTTCGCTGGCGGTTTTTGTACACGCTGATGGTGGGCACGGTCGCGGGCATCATGTCCTCGACCATCATCAACGTCGCTGTGCCCGACATGAGCCAGCATTTCTCGCTCAACCCCTCTGAGGCCCAGTGGCTGTCGAGCAGTTTCATGATTGCCATGACCCTGTCCATGTTGACCACGCCATGGCTATTGAATCGCTTTGGTTATCGGCGAACCTATGTGGGGGCATTGAGTCTGCTGATGCTGGGTGGGTTGGCTGGTGGCATGGCACAAAACCTGACTTGGGTGCTGGTGATGCGCGTCGTCGAGGGCATGGCTGCAGGCGTCACCATGCCGATTCCGGCGATGGTGATCATGCGCGCATTTGCCAGCCAAGAGCAGGGCAAAGCCACCAGTATTTTTGGCGTGGGCGTGGTGATGGCGCCTGCGATTGGCCCATCGGTTGGTGGTCTCTTGGTGGATGCTTGGGGCTGGCGAGCCATCTTTTTCATGGTGGTTCCGTTCTGCCTTGCCGCGATTTGGGCCGCCAAGCGATTTGTACCCGTCACCGCACCCGGTGGTGGCGCGGCGGGATCAAGTCGCAGCCTTGATTTTGCTGGCTTGCTCATGGCTGGTGTGTTCACCGTCAGTCTCTTGAGTGGGGTGGTGGCTTTGCACACTGAGTCAGCGGCGGTGGCCTGGGGCCGCTTGGCGGTGGCGGCGCTGGCATTGGTCACCTTTGTGGTGTGGCAGCGGCGCTTGTCGTCCAACGCCACCGGCCGTGGGCCTGCACCATTGGTGCAGTTGGACATCTTTCGCGATCTGTCGTTTCGCTTGGGCTCTTGGGTGACCCTGATCTACGGCATCAGCCTGTACGGCTCGACCTACCTCATGCCGGTCTATATGCAATCGGCCTTGGGCTACTCACCCAGTTTGGTGGGCGTGGTGATGTTGCCGGCCGGCTTGATGTTGGCTTTCACCATGGGTGTGGTGGGGCGTTTCAGTGGGCGATTTGAGGCGTCAAATATGCTGCAGGTGGGGTTCTTTGGTTTGATGCTCGCCTTCACCAGCATGTGGTTCATGCACATCTCGGTGTCGATCGCGTTGCTGACCTTGCTGTTTGTGGGCAACCGGATTGCCCTGGGTTTGACCATGCCCAATATGCAGGTGGCCACATTGGGTCGACTGGATAAGGGCTTGCTGTCCTATGCCTCTAGCGCGGTTAACTTTTTGCGCATGCTGGGCGGCGCAGTGGGTATTGGTTTGGTCGGGGTTTTGCTCGACTGGCGCTTGGGAGAGGTGGACGCAACAGCCACGCAAGCCGAGCGCATGGTTGCATATCACGAGGTCTTCACGTTGTTGGGGGTGTTGTGCGGCGTGGCCTGGTGGCTGGCCAAGCGCTTTCCGGTGGCCAAGGCTGACAGCACGAGCGGAGCCCCAGAACCACAGCCGATGCCTGGTGAGCCGCCAGAGGCACGCCAATGATGCGGTGGGCGGGTCAAGCGCCGCACCATCAGCCTGCCCAAGCCTACTTAGTCTGGAGAGAGTCACTGTGTGTCAACTGCTGGCATTGAACTGTTTTAACCCGACGGATGCGTCGTTCAGCTTCAGAGGCTTTTCCCAACGCGGTGGGCGCACGGGCGACCACACAGATGGTTGGGGGATGGCTTTTTTTGAAGGCAAAGGGTTGCGGCTGTTTGTCGACCACCAGCGCGCGAGTGACTCACCTGTGGCTGAGTTTTTGCGCCTCTACCCGATCAAGAGCCGCCACATCCTTGCCCACGTGCGCAAGGCCACATCTGGGGGTGCAAGCTTAGAAAACGTGCACCCATTCAGCCGCGAGCTGTGGGGCCACCATTGGGTCTTTGCGCACAACGGTCATTTGACCGCGTTTGAGCCCAAGCTGCATGGCAGCTTTCAGCCCGTGGGACAAACCGATAGCGAGCAAGCTTTTTGTTGGCTCTTACAAGAGTTGGCCAAATCTCACGCGGGTATGCCCAGCACCCAAGAGTTGACCTTGACCCTGCGTGAATTGATTCCACAGGTCAGCCGGCATGGCACGTTCAACATGGTTCTTTCGAACGGCATCGCCATGTGGGCGCACGGCTCCACGCAGCTTTACCATGTGGAGCGCGCGCACCCATTTGGCGAGGCCACGCTGGCCGATGACGACTGGCACATTGACTTTGCCCAACACACCACTTCAGACGACCGAGTGGCTGTGATTGTCACTTCCCCGTTGACGGCCGATGAGCACTGGGTGGCGTTCGCCCCCCACGAATTGCGGGTGTTTGAAGGCGGCAAGTGCGAAGCGCACCACGGTGGTCTAGACGCCTATACACGCGCCCGTGCGCAGTTGGCGCCAGCCACCTTGGCAATGATCGACGAGACCACGCGCGAGATACAAGCGCGCATGTCACAGCGGCCCTGTCCGAACTAGATTGCGCTAGGGGCGTTCGAAAGAGATGGCGTGTTCCAGCGCGTCCATGAACAAGCCCGCGACTGGCACCCCGGCTTGCTGCGTGATTTCTTGAAAGCAAGTGGGGCTGGTGACATTGACCTCGGTGAGGCGCCCACCAATCACATCTAAGCCCACCAACAACAGTCCCCGCGCCATCAGCGTGGGGCCAATTGCCGCTGCGATTTCTTGCTCTTGCGAGGTCAGGGGCATGGCCACGCCCTTGCCACCAGCGGCCAAATTGCCCCGCACCTCATTGCCTTGCGGAATGCGCGCAAGTGCATAAGGCACGGCTTGCCCGCCAATCACCAAGACCCGCTTGTCGCCCTCGCTGATGCGCGGCAGATAGGCTTGCACCATGACCGTTTGCGCACCGCCTTGGTTGAGCGTCTCGATGATGGAGCCCAAGTTCATGCCGTCTCGGCTGACCCGAAAAATACCGGCGCCACCCATCCCGTCTAAGGGCTTCAAGATGATGTCACCGTGCTGCTCATGAAAGCGCCGAACATCTGCAGCTTGGCGCGTCACCAACGTCGGTGGCGCCCACTGGGCAAACTGCATCAAGGCCAGTTTTTCAGGGTGGTCGCGCAGCGCGCGCGGATCGTTGAAGACCTTGGCGCCTTCGCGCTGGGCTTGTTCAAGCAAGTGCGTGGCGTAGATGTACTCGGCATCAAATGGAGGGTCTTTGCGCATGATCACGGCGCCAAAGTGACGCAGCTCTAGGGCGCGCTCTTCGACGGCGTCAAACCATGGCTCGTTGGCCCCAAACCCGCCCGTTTGAGGGGTGCGCAGCCTGATGGCGAGCACTTGGGCCTGTACCACGCCGCCACTCTCCCAGCCTATGTCTCGGGGGTGGCAAAACCAAATGCCGTGGCCCCGCGATTGGGCCTCTTGCATCATGGCGAAGGTGGAGTCTTTGTGTGGCTTGAAGGTCGCCAATGGGTCGGCGACAAAGAGGATATCGGTCATGGCGGTATTGTCACCAAAACGAAGTCAGGGGGGTGTCGCTGGGTGCAATACCCCACCACTCGGTTATGCCAGCCGGAGCCTGCTTCAAAGCACCACCTTGCTGCCCAACTCGACAACGGCGTTGTTGGGCAAGCGCAAAAAGTCCGCCGCACCAGCCGCGTTTCGGTGCATTTGGGCAAAAATCTTCTCGCGCCAGTAAGGCATATCGCCGCCGAGTTTTGGGGTGATGGTGTCGCGCGACAAAAAGTAAGAGGTTTGCATGGGGTCGACCTCATAGCCCAAGCCTTTGACCATGCTCAGCGCCTTAGGCACATCGGGGTCGTTTTTGAAACCAAAGTTGAGCACCACTTGCCAACAATCGTGCCCCAGGGCTTCGATGTTGACGCGCTTGTCCATGCCAATCCACGGCACCTCGTGGTGCAGCACCGTGATGAACAAGTTCTGTTCGTGCAGCACCTTGTTGTGCTTCAGGTTGTGCAGCAAGGCCGGTGGCACCGTCAGGTTGTCGGTGGTCAAGAACACCGCCGTGCCAGACACCCGCGTGGGTGGCGACACAAACACCGCATCGAGGAAGGTTGGCAAATCAATGCCGTCTTCACGTTGTCGCTGGCTCATCAATTCGCGGCCTCGTTTCCAGGTGAGCATCAGCGCGAAAATGACCGAAGCGATCACGATCGGGAACCAGCCACCGTCCATGAACTTGAGCAAATTAGACGAGAAGAACAGCAGGTCAATGACAAAAAACGCGCCGGTTGCCATAACGCACAACCACAAGGGGTAGCGCCACGAAAACCGAATGACGAAGTAAGTCAAAGTCGTCGTGATCAACATGTCCAAGGTCACGGCAATGCCGTAGGCGGCCGCCAAGTTCTCGCTGGACCGAAACATCATGACAGCCAACACAATCGCTGCAAAAAGCCCCCAATTGACCAGCCCGATGTAGATCTGACCTGTGTCTTTGGTGCTGGTGTGAACGATGTGCATGCGAGGCAAAAAGCCCATCTGTATCACTTGCTTGGTCACGCTGAATGCGCCGCTGATCAGCGCTTGCGAGGCGATGACGGTTGCCAAGGTGGCCAACACAATCAAGGGCAATATCATCCAAGTGGGCGCCATCAAAAAGAATGGGTTTTCCAGTGCCTCGGGGTTAGCCAGCAGCAGCGCCCCTTGACCCATGTAGTTGAGGGTGAGTGCGGGCATGACCAAGCCAAACCAAGCCCGACGTATCGGCCGTCGCCCGAAGTGGCCCATGTCCGCGTAAAGCGCCTCAGCGCCGGTCACACACAAAACCAATGCGCCCAGCAAAAAGAACGACACCCCAGGTTGATCGCGAACGAAAGTCATGGCGTAGACTGGGTTGAGCGCCATCAGCACGCTGGGGTTTTGTGCGATTTGGTAGGTGCCTAGGCCGGCGAGCACCAAAAACCAAATCAGGGTCAA
>CBFIFT010000073.1:0-8622 GCA_965661935.1 Burkholderiaceae bacterium
CCATTCAAACGCTTGAGTGCCAGTTTGATGCCTTCACTCACGGCGACATCAGCGGGCAGTTGTTTGATGGCTGCTGCCGCCTCTTTGTCGCTGTAGCCGAGCACCACAAGGGCTTGCATGACGTCGCCATGCGCGTCGGTGACACTCGCCGCGGCGGGTTGCGCGATGGCGTCACCCCATTTGCCTTTGAGCTCTAGCAACAAGCGTTCGGCTGTTTTTTTGCCGATGCCGGGCACCTTGACGATGCGACCCGGCTCTTGCAACGCCACCGCCTGCCCCAAGTCGTCCACGCCCAATCCCGACAAAATGGCCAAAGCGGTGCGCGGGCCCACGCCAGAAATTTTGATCAACAGGCGAAACGCCTCGCGCTCTGCAGCCGTGGCAAAGCCATACAAAATGTGGGCATCCTCTCGCACCACCATGTGAATCAGCAAAGAAATTTGCGTGCCCACCTCTCCCAGCGGGTAGAAGGTGCTCATGGGCACGTTGACCTCGTAGCCCACACCGTGGCAATCCACCAGCAGCTGGGGGGGAGATTTTTCTAGTAGCGTTCCGCTCAACTTGCCTATCATTGGGGTCCTCACCAGGGTTTTCCTGTCGACTGATCACGCCATGGGCAACGCCCGGGCATTCTCGAGATTATCCGATTGATTCTGCGCCACACCTTTTCCCCCGCTGACAATGCACGCATGGCCTATTTGTGCGGCCCTTTGGACGCACACTTGCGCACCATCGAGGTTGCTTTGGACGTCAAAATTCAGCACCGCTTTGAGCAAGTGCGCGTCGAAGGCCCCAAAGCCCAAGCCCAACGCGCCATGGAAATCTTGCACGCCATGCATGCCATCGCCACCCGCGAAATTTCGACCGAGCAGGTGCAACTGATGCTCAGCGGCGACGGGCAAGCCCCAGAAGGCGGCCCCAGCGTGCACACCCGACGCGGCGCACTGGTGGCGCGCAGCCAAAACCAATCCGTCTACCTTCAAGCCATTGCCGATCACGACATCACGCTGGGGATTGGCCCAGCCGGCACCGGCAAGACCTATTTGGCCGTGGCCCACGCGGTCGACGCACTCGAGCGGCAAGCGGTTCAGCGCATCATCTTGACTCGCCCCGCCGTCGAGGCAGGCGAGAAGTTGGGCTTTTTGCCCGGCGACCTGGGTCAAAAAGTCGACCCCTATCTGCGCCCGCTCTACGACGCCTTGTACGACTTGATGGGCTTTGAACGGGTACAAAAAGCGTTTGAGCGCCAACAAATTGAAATCGCTCCGCTGGCCTTCATGCGCGGACGCACCCTGAACCACGCCTTTGTGATCTTGGACGAAGGCCAAAACGCCACGCCAGAACAAATGAAGATGTTTCTCACGCGCATCGGCTTTGGCTCGAAGGCGGTGGTCACCGGCGACGTCAGCCAAATCGACTTGCCACGCCCGCAAGTGAGCGGCTTGGTCGAAGCCGAGCGGGTGCTGCGTCGCGTCAAAGGGATTGCCATTTGTCGCCTGAGCAGCGTCGACGTGGTGCGCCACCCACTGGTTGCCCGCATCGTGGATGCCTATGAGTCGCAAGGGCGCACCATTGACGAAGTGGCGCCACCTCCGAGGCGGCGTGCCAAAGCCCAAGGAACACCATGAGTTTGTGCCAGCTTCAGCTTTCATTGCAATTTGCGCGCGACCTTGAACCCAGCGATAAGGCGTTGCTCAAAAGCATCCTCACGCGCGCCCGCGTCACCCGGTGGTTGCGACATGCGCTAGCCGACGACGCGGAGTTCACGGTGCGCATCGTGGGCACTGAAGAAGGGCGCGCGCTGAACTTGGCCTACCGCAACAAAGATTACGCGACCAATGTGCTCACCTTCGACTACAGCCGTGAGCCGCTGGTCGCAGACCTGGTGCTCTGTGGCCCCGTGGTCTTGCAAGAAGCCGCGGCTCAGGGCAAGTCGCCCGAGGCGCATTTCACCCACCTGCTGATCCATGCCGCGCTGCACGCACAAGGCTGGGAGCACGAAGACAGCGCTGCTCAAGCCCGCGAAATGGAGGCTTACGAGATCGATCTATTGGCCGCACTGGGGGTCGCCAACCCCTACGCTTGAGGGGCTGCCCCCTTGAAGCCAATAGGCAGCGCTTGGGCTGGGCCATAGCCCCTAAAACGCTGCTCTGGCACCCTTGTGGCAAGCGCGCCACGCGAGCAGGGGATAATCTGCCCCCATGACACACCGTTGGTTGCCCCACGCCACTGTTGCCGCCTTGATTGAAAAGGAAGGCCGCTACTTGCTCGTCGAAGAAGAGACCTCTCAGGGCTTGCGGCTGAACACGCCCGCCGGGCACTTAGAAGCCGGCGAGTCGGTGGTGGACGGCTGCATTCGCGAGGTCTGGGAAGAAACCGCGCGCCGCTTCACGCCCGAGCACATGGTGGGCGTTTACATGACGCGCAACCGCCACGCACGCGCCCCAGGCGGACAGACTGAAGACGTCACCTACATGCGCTTTGCCCTGTGTGGCCCGGTCTCGGAGCAAGTCGCCGGACAGGCCTTTGACGAGGGCATTGTTCGCACCCTGTGGATGAGCCCCGACGAAATGTGGGCCGCCCGTGACCGCTTGAGAAGCCCCATGGTGTGGCAATGCGTGCAAGACCACCAGCGGGGACAACGCTTTGATCTGGCGGCATTGTTTACCCACGCCAGTGTGGTTGACCCTGAGGTTCAGGGGTGAGCTTGCTTGACTTGGCCCTGCTGCTCGCTGCGGCCCTGGCCGCCGGCGTGCTCAACGCAGTGGCTGGAGGAGGGACTTTTCTGACCTTTCCTGCCCTGGTTGCCGTGGGCGTGCCACCGGTGATGGCCAACGCGACCAGCTCGCTGGCCGCGATACCCGGTTACGCGGGTGGCTCATTGGGCTTCAAGTCTGAGTTACAAGAACTACCGCGCCATGTATTGAAGATCGAGGTGGCGGTCGCCGTGGTGGCAGGACTCATTGGCGCAGGCTTGTTGCTGGTGACGCCAGACCGGCTATTTGGCGGCTTGGTGCCTTGGCTGCTGGGGCTGGCCACCGCGCTTTTTGCCCTGGGCCCACGGCTCTCTCGCATGGGCAAACATGGCAGTCCACTGACGCAATGGCGCTTGCCGGGCTTGTTTGTGGTGTGCGTGTATGGCGGCTACTTCAACGGCGGCCTGGGTATTTTGTTGATGGCGCTTTATGGCGCCACGGGCGAGACCCGCATCAACACAGCCAACGGCCTAAAAAGTCTGATCTCCCTGGTGCTGGCGTTGGCCTCTGTGGCTGCGTTTGCAGCTGCCGGCTCTGTGGATTGGAAAGCGGCCCCCATCATGATGGTGGGTACCGCACTGGGCGGCTACTGGGGTGCAAAATGGGCCAAACGTTTGCCCAGCGCCTGGGTCAGGGCGGTGGTGGTGATCACGGGGGTGGTGATGACGGCGATATTTTTCTTGAGGGCTGCATGAAACACCGGGTGGTGGTTGGTCTTTCCGGGGGGGTTGACTCTGCCGTGAGCGCTCACTTGCTCAAGCAAGCCGGACATGAGGTCGTGGGCATCTTCATGAAAAACTGGGAAGACGATGATGACAGCGAATACTGCTCGACCCGCGAAGATTGGATAGACGCCGCAGCGGTTGCGGACGTCATCGGCATTGAGGTCGAACACGTCAACTTTGCCACCGAATACAAAGACCGGGTCTTTGCATCATTTCTGGCCGAGTACCAAGCGGGGCGCACCCCCAATCCGGACATCTTGTGCAACGCAGAGATCAAATTCAAAGCGTTCTTAGACCATGCCATGCGACTGGGCGCAGGAAAAATCGCCACCGGGCATTACGCAGGTGTGCGCCACAACCCAGCAACTCAACGCCATGAGTTGTTGCGTGGGCGAGATGTCACCAAAGACCAAAGCTACTTCTTACACCGACTCACGCAATCACAGTTGGCCAACAGCTTGTTTCCGCTGCACGAGTTGACCAAGAAACAAGTGCGCCAAATCGCTGAGGACATTGGCTTGCCCAATGCCAAGAAAAAAGACTCCACTGGCATTTGCTTCATTGGTGAACGTCCGTTCCGAGATTTTTTGAACCGCTACATCGCCAAAGATCCCGGCCACATCTGTGACGAAAGCGGGCGGGGTTTGGGCGAACACCAAGGCCTGTCTTTTTACACGCTGGGTCAGCGCCAAGGGCTAGGCATTGGTGGCGTCAAAGGCACAGACTCTGCCCGTGGGGGCCAAGACCATGCCCCATGGTTTGTGGCTCACAAAGACATGGATCACAACACCCTCTGGGTGGTGCAAGGCCACGATCACCCTTGGTTGCTGTCGCATGCTGTGCAAGTGGAACAAGCCAGTTGGGTAGCAGGGTCACCACCAAATGACCACCCCGCTCTAGGCGCCAAGACGCGCTACCGCCAAAGCGACGCACCTTGTCGGCTGGTGGCCAGCGAAGGCGCACGCTTCGAGTTGAACTTCGCCAACCCGCAGTGGGCGGTAACCCCTGGGCAAAGCGCTGTGCTGTACGACGGCGAGGTGTGCTTGGGCGGCGGCATCATCACCGCCTGTGACGCACCCCTGCCAGAAAACTTCCCTGCAGTGCGCACGAGCCAACCAGCTCGAGCCAAACGAAAGAGACCCCCGAGGTCAAATCAGGCCGGCTCAGGGGCGACACACGAGGCAGGCGGCCCACGCAAGTCACCCAGCTGACCGCAAACAGGGTAAGCCCCCAAAGATCTATCAGCGAATACTGATATATTGACCCCTTCTCAAAGCCACTTGATACAGCCGCGCGCTGTCACAAGTGGGCGCAGCCTTTTCGCTCAGGAGCATCACACCATGCAGATTGGCATACCCGCAGAAACCATCGCGGGCGAAACACGGGTGGCAGCCACCCCAGAGACCGTCAAAAAACTGGTCGCCCAAGGTCACCAAGTCGCTGTCGAAGGCAACGCCGGTGTGGCCGCCAGCATCACCAACAGCGCCTATGAAGCCGCAGGTGCCAGCATCACCGATGCGGCCGGCGCATTGGCTTGTCCCCTGGTGCTGAAGGTGCGTCCACCCCAAGCACCCGAGCTCGCCCTCATGAAACCTGGCACCACCGTCGTCGGCATGCTCGAGCCCTTTCACCAGCCCGGGCTGCAAAGCATGGCTGAGGCAGGGCTGACGGCTTTTGCACTTGAGGCGGCGCCGCGCACCACACGTGCACAGAGCATGGATGTGCTTTCGAGCCAAGCCAACATTGCGGGCTACAAAGCGGTGATGATGGCCGCCAACGCCTACCAGCGCTTTTTCCCCATGCTGATGACCGCCGCTGGCACGGTCAAGGCGGCACGCGTGGTCATTCTGGGCGTCGGTGTCGCGGGCTTGCAAGCGATCGCCACAGCCAAGCGCTTGGGCGCAGTGATCGAGGCCTCGGATGTGCGCCCCAGCGTCAAAGAGCAGATCGAGAGCCTGGGCGGCAAATTCATTGATGTGCCTTATGAGACCGACGAAGAACGCGAGGCCGCCGAGGGTGTGGGGGGCTACGCCAAACCCATGCCACCGAGCTGGCTGGCACGCCAACAAGTCGAAGTTGCCAAGCGCGTGGCTTTGGCAGACGTGGTGATTTCAACGGCGTTGATCCCCGGGCGCGCAGCGCCCACTTTGATCACCGAAGAGATGGTCAAGTCCATGAAACCCGGCTCGGTGATCGTCGACATCGCTGCTGGCAAAGGTGCCGACGGTGTGGGCGGCAACTGCCCGCTCACGGTGGCCAATCAGACCGTGACGGTGGATGGCGTGCACATCATTGGTGAGACCAATTTGCCCGCCTTGGTTGCGGCCGATGCCTCTGCATTGTTTGCGCGCAACGTCTTGGATTTCTTGAAACTGGTTTTGCCCAAGGACGCATCAGCGGTGCAAATCGACATGGAAGACGACATTGTTGCCGCTTGTTTGATGACACAAGACGGCCAAGTGAAGCGGAGCTAATCATGGAACTCATTGACCCAACCATCACCAACCTCATCATCTTTGTCTTGGCCATTTACGTGGGCTACCACGTGGTTTGGACCGTGACGCCCGCGCTGCACACGCCGCTGATGGCAGTCACCAACGCGGTGTCTGCCATCGTGATCGTGGGCGCCATGCTCGCCGCAGGGCTCACCGAAACTGGCTTTGGCAAGACCATGGGGGTACTGGCTGTGGCCTTGGCTGCCGTCAATGTTTTTGGTGGCTTTTTGGTCACGCGCCGCATGTTAGAGATGTTCAAAAAGAAGGACCGCAAAGCATGAAAGCGCCACACCTGCCCAGCGGCGCACGCGCCACATTGAAGCACCCCATTGCGGGTCACCTCTCTCAGGAGAACCTGGCATGAGTATGAACCTTGTCACGCTGCTGTATTTGGTTGCCAGCGTTTGTTTTATCCAGGCCCTCAAAGGTCTGTCGCACCCCACAACCTCGATTCGGGGCAACTTGTTCGGCATGATTGGCATGACCATCGCCGTGCTCACCACGGCGGCACTGATCGTCAAATTGGCCGGCGAAGCCAGCGGTTTGAGCTGGGTCTTGCTTGGCTTATTGGTCGGCGGCACCGCAGGCGCCATCATGGCCAAACGCGTCGAGATGACCAAGATGCCCGAGCTGGTTGCATTCATGCACTCCATGATCGGTTTGGCGGCCGTGTTTATCGCTGTAGCCGCGGTGGCTGAACCCTATGCATTCGGCATCGCTGCCAAGGGCATGGCCCTGCCTGTGGGCAACCGCCTCGAGTTGTTCTTGGGTGCGGCCATCGGTGCGATCACGTTCTCGGGTTCGGTGATCGCCTTTGGCAAACTCTCTGGCAAATACAAATTCCGATTGTTTCAAGGCGCACCCGTCGTCTTTGCCGGTCAGCACATGGTGAACTTGTTGGTCGGCTTGGTCACCATTGGCCTAGGTGTGACCTTCATGATCAACGAGAACCACACGGCATTCGCTGTGATGTTGCTCTTGGCGTTTGTCTTGGGCGTGTTGATCATCATCCCCATTGGTGGCGCCGATATGCCAGTCGTGGTGTCCATGCTCAACAGCTACTCGGGCTGGGCAGCCGCCGGTATTGGCTTCTCGTTGAACAACAGCATGCTCATCATCGCTGGCTCTTTGGTGGGCTCTAGCGGTGCGATTTTGAGCTACATCATGTGCAAGGCGATGAACCGCTCGTTCATCAGCGTCATCCTCGGCGGCTTTGGTGGCGAAGCGGGCGACGCTTCGCAAGCCGGAGCTGAGCAGCGCCCCGTGAAAAGTGGCAGCGCCGATGATGCAGCATTCATCATGGGCAACGCCGAGAGCGTGGTGATCGTGCCGGGCTATGGCTTGGCCGTGGCGCGTGCGCAGCACGCCGTGAAAGAGATGGCGCACAAGCTCACCGAGATGGGCGTCAACGTGCGCTACGCCATTCACCCCGTGGCAGGTCGAATGCCTGGTCACATGAACGTGCTTTTGGCCGAGGCCGAGGTGCCCTACGATCAGGTCTTCGAGATGGAAGACATCAACAGTGAGTTTGGGCAAGTTGATGTCGCCATCGTCTTGGGGGCCAACGACGTGGTCAACCCATTGGCGCTGCAGAAGGGCAGCCCCATTTACGGCATGCCGATTTTGGAAGCCTTCAAGGCCAAGACCGTGATCGTCAATAAGCGCTCCATGGCGGCTGGCTATGCGGGTCTGGACAACGAGTTGTTCTATATGGACAAAACGATGATGGTGTTCGGGGACGGCAAAAAGGTCATCGAAGACATCACCAAGGCGCTGGAATGATGTGATCGACGATCAAAAAAAGGAGGCCGAGGCCTCCTTTTTTTGTGCTGAGCAATCAGTCGTAATTTTCGGCGTCCGGGTCGGTTTGCTCTAACTCGTAACTCGCGGCGAGCATGGCCAAGCGGCCAACCACTCCGTACATGTAGAAGCGGTTGGGTACGCTGGCTCCGGGCGCTTTGCCAGGCTGAGGCAGGTGGGCACTTTGCTCGAACGCCAAGGGCACAAACGAGGCGCCGGGTGCGTTGAGGTTTTCATCCACACCCTTGTCCGCATGGACTCGATAAAAGCCACCGACCACATAGCGATCCATCATGTAAACCACAGGCTCAGCGACCGCATCGTTGATTTGTTCGTGCGTGAGCACGCCCTCTTGGATGATGACGTCACTGACTTGTTGACCGTCTTTGATGACGCTCATTTTGTTGCGTGTCTTGCGGTTCAGGGCCTCCAAGTCTTTGGCGTCTCTGACCACCATGATGCCCATGCCATACGTGCCGTTGTCGGCTTTGACAACCACAAACGGGGCTTCGTTGATGCCGTAGTCTTTGTATTTGCGTTTGATCTTTGTGAGCAACCCGTCGACTTCATGCTGCAAAGATTCGATCCCCTCGCCTTTGGAAAAGTCGACGCCCGTTGCCGCCTGAAACATGGGGTTGATCAGCCAGGGATCGACACCAATGAGCTTGCCAAAATTTTTCGCGACTTCATCGTATGCTGCGAAGTGGTTGGACTTGCGGCGCACAGACCAGCCCGCGTGCAAGGGTGGCAACAAAAACTGCTCGTGCAAGTTCTCCAAAATGCCTGGCGTGCCCGCACTCAGGTCGTTGTTCATCAACACCGTGCAGGGGTCAAAGTTTTTGAGCG
>CBFIFT010000074.1:0-8456 GCA_965661935.1 Burkholderiaceae bacterium
CCATGGGGCCCAGGGGTTCTTTGGAGATGATTTCGGGCAGGATGACGTGGTCAGCAGGGTTCTTGGCTTCATTGGCGCGAATCGAGGCCAAGCCAGACGCGTCTGTGGTGTAGGCCACGCAACGACCCGCAAAGTAGGCGGTGTTGGTCACGTCCAATTTCTCAAACACAACGGGCTTGAGGTTCAGGTTGTTCGCCTTGGAGAAGTCGGTCATGTTCTTCTCGGTGGTGGTACCTGCCTGCACACAAACCGTTTGGTTCTTCAGTTGCTTGGTGCTTTTGATGCCAGTGCGCTTGGGCACCATGAAGCCTTGGCCGTCATAGTAGGTCACGGCGGTCATGTGCAAGCCCAATGAGGCGTCGCGGCTGATGGTGAAAGTTGTGTTGCGTGAGAGCACGTCGATTTCGCCAGACTGCAAAGCGGTGAAGCGCTGCTGAGAAGTCAGGGGAACGTACTTGACCTTGTCAGGTGAACCCAGCGTGGCGGCTGCAATGGCACGGCATACGTCCACGTCCAAGCCTGTCCACTTGCCGTTGGAGTCAGCGGCTGAAAAGCCTGCCAAGCCAGTGTTGACACCGCAGACCACTTGGTCGCGTGCCTTGATGGCGTCCAAGGTGGCGCCAGCGTGTGCCGTGGTGCCAATGAGGGTGCCAGCGGCGGCCAGCGCCAAAGTGGCAAATTTCCATTTTTGGGTGATTTTCATGAAAGCTCCGTACAGGATGTTGATTATTACTTTGCAAAATGCCGTGCTGACACGACACTTACAAGGCGCCACTCTAACCGAGTTGTCGCCCAGAGGACATCGGGGTTTTCACCCAAGCGAGGGGTCGGCACTTGGTGTGTTTTTGCACCTGTTTGGTGCCCAGAGACTTGGGGCCTTGAGGCTCGGTGTACCGGTTGCGGTTTGGCTTTGTGGTGCTGAGTCCGATGGCAGCTTGTCGCACGGTTTCTGAAGACGGTGCAGCCATGAGGGCACAATGGCGCATCAGATTGATTCAAAGGAGAACCCCCCATGTCCAAAGCTTTGGTGATTCAAAAGGCCGATGACCAATACCGCTGCGAGCTCGCAGCCATGCCACCCTTGCCAGAGATGCAAGCCAATGACGTCCGGGTCAAAGTTGATTTTTCGACCATCAACTTCAAAGATGGCTTAGCCATCACAGGACGTTCGCCCGTCGTGCGCAAGTTTCCAATGGTGCCCGGAATTGACTTTGTCGGCGTGGTCACGCAAAGCCAACACCCCCGCTGGAGTGTGGGCGACGCCGTGGTGCTCAATGGTTTTGGCGTCGGCGAGGGCCACTGGGGTGGCCTGGGTTCTGAAGCCCAGGTCAGCGGCGATTGGCTGTTGGCATTGCCCAGTGGAATTTCACCCCAGCGTGCCATGGCCATTGGCACCGCAGGCTACACCGCTTCGTTGTGTGTGTTGGCTTTGTTGGACCACGGCATCAAGGCTGGCGACGAAGTGTTGGTGACGGGCGCCAGTGGTGGCGTGGGTTCGGTTGCGGTGGCGCTCTTGGCACAACATGGTGTCAAAGTTGTCGCCAGCACAGGCAAACTCGCTGAAGAAGCGTACCTGAAGCACTTGGGCGCCAGTGAGGTCATGGATCGCGCCGCCCTGAGTGAGCCAGGCAAGCCCCTGCAAAAAGAGCGTTGGGCGGCCGTGGTCGATTCGGTGGGCAGTCACACGCTGGCCAACGCCTGCGCGAGCACGCGCTATGGTGGCGTCGTGGCGGCATGTGGATTGGCGCAGGGCATGGACTTTCCGGCCTCGGTCGCGCCGTTTATCTTGCGTGGCGTCACCTTGGCAGGCATCGACAGTGTGATGGCACCCATGGCCAAGCGAGAGCGTGCATGGGCCGCCTTGGCCGAGCACTTGCCCATGGCGCTGCTCGACAGCATGACGCAAGTGGTCGGGCTGGGCGAGGCCTTGGAAGTCGCGCCCAAAATTTTGGCGGGTCAGGTCAAAGGGCGCGTTGTGGTCGACGTCAACCGCGACTGATGGATTCGGTGGTGGCGGGCACGATCGCTCGATACGCGTGCCAAGTGGCGTAGCCCATCACCGGCCCCATGACGATCAGCCCCAAAAAGTAAGGCAGCATGGACAAGGCAATGGTGGCCGAGATGGTTGCCCCCCAGACAAACATCGCCAAGGGGTTGGTGAGGCAGGCCCGCAGGCTGGTCAGCACTGCGGTAATCGCGTCCACCTTGCGGTCCATGATCATGGGTATGGCAACCACCGACGCCATAAAAATGATGCCTGCAAAAATGGCGCCGACGCTGAAATAAGCCACCACAAAGTCTAGGTTTTGTGGGTTGAGCAGCTGCGCCAGAATGTTGTTTTCCTCGGGCACCACATCAAAGCTCAGGGCAAATACGATCAGCGCTGCCCGCGCCCAAAGCATCTCGAGAATCAAGAGCACCGTCGCAAACAGCGTCAACGTGCCCGCACTGGGCAGCCAGGCATCAAGGGCCTGCGAAAGCAAAGGGCGCTTGTTTTCTTCGATGCTTTTGCTGGTCCGGTAGAGGCCCAGACACAAAAATGGCCCCATCAATAAAAAGCCTGCGCTCAAAGCCAAGACGTATTCGGTGGCTGACTCAAAGGCACGCAGCAAAATGTGCCCCATGGTGAAAAAGCACAGACCAAAAAACAGCGCAATGCCTGGCGACTTGAACAGGTCGCGCCAGCCCGCCAACCACCAACCAAATGGCGCGGTCATCGGCAGGGTGTTTAATTGCATACTCAGTGTGCTGCGCGTGATTTGGGCGGCTTCTGTGGCGTCATCGTCGCGGATGATGACGCCATGCTCGTCTTTCAAGACAACAGCTTCTTGGTTGGTCGTGGGTGTCTCGGCGCGTTGCTCTTGCATAAAGGGTTCCGTGGCGGTGGCCAAGGGCCAGTCACGTCGCACCACAGTGAGTCGACTGGCTGAGGCCTAAAGCATTCGAGTATCGAACGCTCGCGCGACTCGGGCACTCGGGGTTTGCCCTAAACTGCGCACCATGACACAAGCGACCCCACCATTTACATCGATTTCGGCATGGCCTGAGCAATTGCAAAGCCAAGGTTTTGTCTTGTTGGCGCCTGAAGATGTCGCCAAGTGGTGCGGCGCCGAACCCGCCGAGCTAGAGACGCTGGTCCCAACGTGGGATGGCTTGCCGATTGATGGTTATTTGAAAGATGGTGGGCGCTATCGCAGGCGCCGCCACAGCAGCTACGAGGTCGAGCAGTTTGAGGTCACCCGCGTGCCACACCGTGCGCATTGGCAGCCCGTGTCTTACAACGCCTTGCATGGCGGTATGCAGCGGTGGTTTGAGCCCCTAGAGGCGTCTTGGGACGCTTGCCCCTCGTTTCGCGCGTTGCTGGCGGGCATTGCTCAAGCCGCTGCATGGCTGCACGGGTCGCAAAAATGGTTTGTCGAAGCGCATCAGTTTAGCATCGACACCACCTAAGGCATTGGCCGGCCCACGCCTGAGGGTGCCCACCGCGACGGGGTTGACGTGGTTGCTGTGGTGTTGGTTCGCCGACAGGGCATCAAGGGAGGGGAGACGCGTGTGTTTGACGCCCATGGCCCGTGGGGACAGCGGTTTACCCTGGAGGCGCCTTGGAGCCTTCTGCTTCTCGACGATGCCAAAGTGATTCATGAGACCACGCCCATTCAGCCCCTGTTGGATGTGGGTTGGCGCGACACCTTGGTGTTGACTTGCCGAGGCGGCGGCTTTCAAGACGCCTCTGACGGGCAGGCCTAAGTGGATAAAAAAACGCCCGCAAGCGGGCGTTTGTCAGGCGATGCGCGAGTGACTTACATGCGCTCGAAGATGGCAGCAATACCCTGACCACCGCCAATGCACATGGTGACCAGTGCATAGCGACCTTGAATGCGCTGAAGTTCGTGCAAAGCCTTGACGGTGATCAGCGCACCTGTCGCGCCAATGGGGTGTCCCAGAGAAATGCCAGAGCCGTTGGGGTTGACTTTGGCGGGGTCCAGCCCCAAGTCGCGGGTCACCGCACAAGCTTGCGCTGCAAACGCTTCGTTGGCCTCAATAACGTCTAGGTCGTTGATGCTGAGCCCAGCGCGCTTCAGCGCCAATTGGGTCGCGGGGACGGGGCCAATGCCCATGTACTTGGGATCGACACCCGCGTGGGCATAGGCGACCAAGCGAGCCATGGGGGCTAAGCCCCGTGCCTTGGCTGTGCCGGCCTCCATCAGCACCAAGGCTGCTGCAGCGTCGTTGATGCCCGATGCATTGCCAGCGGTCACCGTGCCGTTCTCTTTGAGAAACACAGGCTTGAGCTTGGCCATGTCTTCCACCGTGCAATTGGAGCGGAAGTGCTCATCCGTATCGAACACCACCTCACCTTTTCGGCCTTTGCTGATGACTGGCACGATTTGGTCTTTGAAGTAACCCGCCTCGGTGGCCGCTTGGGCGCGGCGATGGCTCTCGGCTGCCAACTGGTCTTGGTCTTCACGGCTGATGCCCCATTTGGCAGCGATGTTCTCGGCCGTGACTCCCATGTGGATGGTGTGGAATGGGTCGTGCAACGCACCGACCAACATGTCAACCATCTTGGCGTCACCCATGCGGGCGCCAAAACGGGTGGCCAAGCTGGCGTAGGGCGCGCGGCTCATGTTTTCAGCACCTGCGCCAATGGCCACATCGCAATCGCCCAACAAAATCGATTGGCTGGCCGAAACCACTGCTTGCAGTCCGGAGCCACACAGTCGATTGACGTTGAACGCGGGCGTGCCTTGGGCGCACCCGCCTTCGATGGCTGCTACCCGAGACAAATACATGTCACGCGGCTCGGTGTTCACAACGTGGCCAAACACCACGTGCCCCACATCTTCACCCGGAGTTTGTGCCCGTGCGAGAGCTTCTTTGACCACCAATGCACCCAGTTCGGTGGGTGGTTTGTCTTTGAGGCTGGCCCCAAACGTACCAATGGCTGTGCGCACTGCGCTGACGACGACGACTTCACGACTCATTTGATTTCTCCCATGTCAATTGCTGGTCTATGCTTGATCATACTGAGGGGGCTGACCCCAAACTGTCGATTGGCATCACCTGGGTTACACCCCAAGCTCGCGCAGATCTGTGATGACCTCTTGCCCAAAGTCTGGGCTGCTGAGGTAGCGCCAAATCTTGCGCCCGGCCTCGTCTGGTGAGGTCAGCATGTTCTGGGCTTCGAGCGCGACAAAGTTGCTGTGGTCTGGAAAGCGGCTTGGATCGGCAGCGCGCAAGTGGGCTTGCATGTCGGTGGCGATCACCCCGGGTGCCAGCGAAGCGACTCGAGCGCCATGGGGATGCGCCGCCTGCTCGAGTGCGACGCAACGGCTGAGGTGGTCGAGCCCCGCTTTGACAGCACAATAGGGGCCGCTGCTGGCCATCGCGCGCCTGGCCAAACCGCTGGATATGTTCAATATTTGCCGTTGCCCTTGCCAGCCAGCGTCCACCCATTTTTGCGTTTGATGCAGCCAAGCCTGCATGAGTTGCATGGGGGCTTCGAGGCCAATGCGGGTGGAGCGCGCCAACTCGTCAAGTGACACCTGCTCGAGCGGCGCCAGCTCGGTCAATATGGCCGCATTGTTGATCAGCAGAATTCGATCGACCTCAGCGTGTGCCAAACTGGCCAGCCAGTCGCCCAAGCGCCGCGCAGCCGCTTGGCCATCGCTGAGGTCTTGCGTCCATTGCTCTAGCGATGCGCCTTCGGGCATGGCCCGCTGAGCGAGTGCTTCGTTGGCGGTCCGAGAAATCCCCAAGACTGAGATGCCTTGGTCCAGCGCTTGTTCTGCGATGGCCAGGCCCATGCCGCGAGAGTGTCCTGTTAAAACCAACCAAGTGCGAGCTGACATACTTTGATCCTTATGGGGTGTGCAAAACCCAAGTCTGTCAAAAGGGTGCGGGGCTTGTCCAATCCAAAGTGACACCTTGGGTCGGGTGCACCAAGCGCAAGCCACTGGCGTGTAAGAGCAAGCGTGGTGCGGCCCGAAAGACCGCATCGCTGCCTTCAAAATCTCTGCCATAGAGTGGGTCACCCAAGATGGGGTGGCCGATGCTGAGCAAATGCACCCGCAACTGGTGTGAGCGCCCAGTCAGCGGCATCAAGCTCAGCCGTGTGAATTCGCGTGGCAATTGGTCATCTTCAGCGATACGCCATTGCGTGATGCTGGGCTTGCCGCTGTCATGGCAAACCTTGCTCTTGGGCCGGTTCGGCCAGTCGACGATGAGCGGTAGGTCGATGGTGTGCCAGCTGCCAGCGCAGGCCCGCAGGTCGCCCCAGACCACAGCCGTGTAGGTTTTGTGCGTTTGGCGTTGGGCAAAGGCTTGGCTCAGCGCGCGCTGCATGGGCAGACCGCGCGCCATGATGATCAAGCCCGAGGTGTCCATGTCCAGCCGGTGGACGACCTTGGCGTCTGGCCATTGCTGCTGGGCGCGGGTGCTGAGGCAGTCTTGCTTGTCGGCGCCTCGTCCTGGCACCGAGAGAAGCCCAGCTGGCTTGTCAAACACCAGCAAATCCTCGCGCGCTTCGACCAGCGCCAAGTCTTGCGTCACGGCGATGGCGCTGATTTTTGCTCGGCCTTATCCAACCACATGGCAAAGCTGTCGAGCAAACTGCTCTGACTGAAGGAACAGCTGTCACCGCTGAACAAGGCGGCCGACTCGAGGCGGTCTAATAGGTTGTCCCAGACTTCTGCGTAGGCCTCGGGCAACTGGCCCAGCCATGGCTTGGGACGCCGAGCCAGGCCGCAAAAATCACGCACGCTGAGCGCGTCGTTGCGCAGTTGCTCAAGGGCGGCGCGCAATTCGGGTATTTGGATTGGGGCGGCTTGAGACATGGCAGGTTCGGTTGGTTGGGCAGTTGGGGTCACTTACCCCAGGAGTCTTTGAGACCCACGCAGCGGTTGAACACGGGTTGGTCGGGGCGATGGTCATGGCGATCCGCGACAAAGTAGCCGTGGCGCTCAAACTGAAACTTTTGATCTGGCTGGGCTTGTGCGAGTGAGGGCTCGACGTAAGCCGACACGATCCGCAGGCTGTCTGGATTGAGGTTGGCCAAAAAGTCGCCGCCCCCCGCGTCTGGGTGCTCGGTGGTAAACAAGCGCTCGTACAAACGCACCTCTGCAGACACACCGTCTGCGACCCCGACCCATGTGATGGCGGCTTTGGCCTTGACGCGGTCGGCACCAGGGGTGCCACTTTTGGTGTCGGGGATCACAGTGGCCAGCACCTGGGTTACTGTGCCGCTGGCATCGTGCTCGCAGCCGATGCACTCGATCACATAGCCGCCTTTGAGCCGCACCACATTGCCGGGGAACAACCGCTTGTAGCCTTTTTCGGGCACCTCTTGAAAGTCTTCGCGCTCAATCCAGACCTCACGACCCATTTGAAAGTGGCGCACACCAGCGGCTTGCGCACCGGGCGCAGACGGCGGAAGCGCGGGCTGTTGGCACGTTTCTAAGTGCTGTTCGGAGCCAAAAACTTCGGCCCAGTTGGTCATCACCAGGCGCACGGGGTCCAATACAGCCATGCCGCGGCGCGCGCTGTTTTCAAGGTCTTCGCGCAGGCAGCCCTCTAGCGTGCTGTAGTCAATCCAACTGTCCGCTTTGGTGACCCCGATGCGCTCCACGAATGCGCGTAAGCTCTCGGGCGTGTAGCCACGGCGGCGCAACCCAACCAAGGTGGGCAGTCGGGGGTCGTCCCAGCCTTGGACATGATGCTCGTCAACCAATTGCTTGAGTTTGCGTTTGCTGGTGACCACGTAAGTCAGGTTGAGTCGAGCGAACTCAATTTGCCGCGGCGCAGGCCGATTGATCATGCCGCCTTCACTGAGCCGCTCCAATAACCAGTCGTAAAACGGCCGCTGGTCTTCAAACTCTAGCGTGCACAGGCTGTGGGTGATGTTTTCCAGTGCATCCTCAATGGGGTGCGCAAAGGTGTACATGGGGTAAATGCACCAGCGGTCACCCGTGTTGTGATGGGTGGCGCGGCGGATGCGGTAAATGGCCGGGTCGCGCATGTTGATGTTCGGGCTGGCCATGTCGATCTTGGCGCGCAACACGGCACTGCCATCTGACAATTCGCCGGCCTTCATCTGCCGAAACCGCGCCAGGTTCTCTTCGACGCTGCGACTGCGGTAGGGGCTGTTGATGCCGGGTTTGCTGAAGTCACCTCGGTTGGTGCGCATTTCTTCAGCGGTCTGCTCGTCGACATAGGCCAGGCTTTGCTCAATCAAATACTCCGCTGCGGCATACATGAAGTCGAAATAATTGCTGGCTTGGTACAGATGCGATCCGCCGTGGGAGTCACACGTGAAGCCCAACCATTGCACCGAATCTTGGATGCTGTTGACGTACTCTGTGTCTTCTTTTTCGGGGTTGGTGTCGTCAAAGCGCAGGTGACAAACGCCTGCGTAATCAGCGGCCAAGCCAAAGTTGATGCAAATGCTCTTGGCGTGG
>CBFIFT010000075.1:0-8433 GCA_965661935.1 Burkholderiaceae bacterium
CGCCAGACAAGCCGCTTGGCGCTATCCTCTTTTGAGTTGGATGGTGATGGGGCGAATCCATTGGCAGGCACTGCGCTTATGGCTCAAACGTGTACCGTTTTTTCACAAACCTCCCGCACCAGTGGCCACTGTCACTCACGCGGATTCCCCAAGGAGTAACGGATGAATACAACCACTGCATCGTCCGATGGAGCCACGCCAGCGGCGCATAGCCGACGCACCTGGGCGGTTCGGCGCGTGATCAAAATGTTAGAGCGGCTGCAAGTTGGTACGCTCAGCGTGCACTGGCCAGATGGCGAAACCAGCCACTTTGGTCAAGATGCTGGGCAGGGGCATGCTGCCATTTCTTTGCGCAATTGGGAGCCCATCAAACAGGCGCTGCGGGGAGGAGACATTGGCTTTGCCAAGGCCTACATCGAAGGGCATTGGCATACCCCCGATCTGGCCGGCTTGTTGCGCTTGATTTTGGCCAACCGCAGCGCCTTAGATCAAGCCATTTACGGTCATTGGGCAGCTCGCTTGGTGTATCGCCTGCGCCATTGGACACGCCGCAACAGCAAAGCCAACAGCTCCAAGAACATCACCGCTCACTACGACTTGGGCAATGCGTTCTACGAGTTGTGGTTGGACCCGACGATGAATTACTCATCGGCCATTTTCGACGGGGATTTCGATCGCGATTTGTCAGAGGCTCAGAAAATCAAGGTCAGGCGGGCGCTACACATGGCAGGTGTGACGGCAGGCAGTCGGGTCTTAGAAATCGGTTGCGGCTGGGGCGCACTGGCCGAAATGGCCACCCAAGAGTTTGATGCCACGGCGGTCGGTCTGACGCTCAGTCCGGCGCAACTGGAATACGCCAACGAGCGACTGAGCCGTCAGGGTCATAGCGCGCGCGCCGATTTGCGCTTGCAAGACTACCGCGATCTGGGTGACGAGCAGTTCGATGCGATCTGCTCCATCGAAATGCTCGAAGCAGTGGGCCAAGAGTATTGGGCGACGTACTTCAACACCGTGGCAAAGGCGCTCAAGCCGGGTGGCAAGGCCTGCATTCAAACCATTGTCATTGACGACCAACACTTTGATCGCTACATCAAAGGGTCAGACTTCATCCAGCAAATGATCTTTCCCGGCGGTTGCTTGCCTTGCCCGAGTGCATTCAAGGCCAGTGCTGAGGCCGCTGGCTTAGAGGTGATCGATGCCTTTGCTTTTGGGCGTGACTACGCCGAGACGCTTCGCCGCTGGCGCGCCGAATTCATGGCGCGCTTTGAGCAAGCCAAAAAGTTGGGCTTTGACGAGCCTTTCCAGCGGACCTGGGAGTTTTACTTGGCCTACTGTGAGGCAGGTTTTGATGCTGGTGATGTAGACGTGGTGCAATACACCTTGCAAAAGAAAATCACCGCCTAGGGCATTCATGGCCAGGCTCAACCAACCTATCACCGACTGGCGTTCGCGAAAAGTCTGGGTCATTGGCGCGTCCAGTGGCATTGGTGCGGCATTGGCGTCTGCGTTGCACAAACAAGGTGCAATGGTTGCTGTGTCGGCACGCAGCGCCGTGGCCCTTGAAGACTTGTGTTTGGCACACCCCGGCATGGTGGCAGCCCCCATGGATGCGGTGGATCCCGTGCAAATCCAAAGCACGGTGCAGCGCCTAGAGTCTGAAGTGGGCTTGGATGTGGTGGTTTATTGCGCAGGCTATTACCAACCCATGCGCGCCCAAACCTTCGACCTAGCAGCGCTTCGCCGCCATTGGCAAGTCAACTACGACGGCTGGCTGATGGTGCTAGAGCAGGTGCTGCCTTTGCTACAAGGCCGTGGCAGTGGCCATTTGAGTGCACTCAGCAGCGTGGCCGCTTACCGAGCACTGCCCAAGGCCCTGGCTTATGGGCCGACCAAAGCGGCTTTGACGCACTTGATGCAAGGCCTTTATGTCGATTTAAAACCTGCGAACATTGATGTCAGCGTGGTGAGCCCAGGTTTTGTCAGCACGCCCATGACCGCCCAAAATGATTTTCAAATGCCGGCCTTGATCAGCCCAGACGAGGCCGCGCAGTGTCTGCTGGATGGCTGGGCGCGGGGCGAATTCGAAATCCATTTCCCCAAGCGATTCACGCGTGTGATGAAAGTGTTGTCTTGGCTGCCGTGGCGCTGGTACTTTGCCATCACCCGTCGGCTGGTTTCAGGAGACAAGCCATGACCGATGTCGCGGAGCAAGTGCCCCAGCACGCGGTCGACGCTGCATTGAATTGGTTTTCGAGCCTGACACCAAGCTCACTCGGAGCCATCGGCGAGGTGTATGCCAGCAGCGCGATTTTTCAAGACCCGTTTCAGCGGGTGCAAGGTATCGATTCCGTGCGCCGCGTCTACGCGCACATGTTCGAGGCACTCGAGTCACCTCGGTTTGTGATCCGCGACTGTGCGCACCAAAACAACCACACGTTTGTGACCTGGGATTTTGAGTTTGCACTGTCCGTGGGCAGGCGGCGCATGGCCCACACCATTCACGGCTCGTCGCATTTTCAGTGGGTGCGCGACGGCACGGGTTGGCGCTTGGGTGCGCATCGCGACTACTGGGACCCGGCACAAGAAGTGTATGAAAAAGTTCCTGTTTTAGGCGGTCTGATGCGTTGGCTCAAGCGCAAATTGGCCACCCCCGCAGCGAAGCATCGGTCAACATAAATTAAATTTCCACTCGCGTCAGCGAAGCACAAATCGACTGCATAGAATGGGTCATGTTTGTGCATTTGCGTCTCCACTCTGAGTTCTCCATTGTCGATGGAGCGGTTCGAATTCCGGCTGCGGTGAAAGCGGCCGCAGCGGCTGGGCAAGGTGCTTTGGCACTCACGGACCTGAACAACATGTTTGGTGCCGTGAAGTTTTACAAAAAGGCCAGGGCCGCGGGCGTTAAGCCCTTGCTCGGCGCCGAAGTGATGCTCAAAGACTGGCCTGGCGCCACACGTGACCCAGCCGCAGCACACGGTCCCAACGCGCAGGCCGCCCCCAAAATATTGCTGTTGGCGCAAAACGACCGGGGCTACCTCAACCTGTGCGAGCTGTTGGCCCTTGGGTGGACCCACGGCGTTCACCGAGACCAAGCCATGATCGAATGGGCGTGGCTTGAGGCTCACAACGAGGGCTTGTTGGTGCTCAGTGGCGCGCAAGCCGGGCCTGTCGGGCAGGCGCTGTTGGCCGCCGATGCAGAGCAGGCGTCGGCGACGGCATTGGGCTTTGCCAAAACCTTTGCGCATCGCTTTTACATTGAGCTGCAGCGCGCTGGGCGAGCCGATGATGAGCGCCACGTGCGCATGGCCGCCAACTTGGCTGCGAACTTGGGTTTGCCTGTGGTGGCCACCCACCCCATTCAGTTTTTAACCGCCGATGATTACGAGAGCCACGAGGCCCGGGTGTGTATTTCTGAGGGCGAGATATTGGGCAACCGCCGCCGAGTCAGGCGCTTCACGCCCGAGCAATATTTCAAAAGCTCTACCGAAATGGAGGCGCTGTTTCAAGACCTGCCAACAGCGCTTGAGAACGCCGTTGAGATCGCCAAGCGGTGCAGCGTCACCCTCACGCTGGATCAGCCCCAGTTGCCCAACTTTCCCACGCCGATCGAAAATGGCGAGCCCATTCCCATGGAGGCCTACTTTCGCCAGCAGTCCATCGAAGGGCTAGAGGAGCGACTGCAATTGCTTTACCCCGACGCCGGGCAGCGCGAGCAAGAGCGCCCACGCTACATGGAGCGGCTGGAGTTTGAGATCAACACAATTTTGAATATGGGGTTCCCCGGCTATTTCTTGATTGTGGGTGACTTCATCAACTGGGCCAAAAACAATGGCTGTCCGGTGGGCCCCGGGCGCGGCTCGGGTGCGGGCTCATTGGTCGCCTACGCCCTGAAGATCACCGACTTGGACCCGCTGCGCTACAACTTGCTGTTTGAGCGCTTCCTCAACCCAGAGCGGGTATCCATGCCCGACTTTGATATTGATTTTTGCCAGACCAACCGCGACCGGGTGATTGACTACGTCAAAGACCGCTACGGCCGAGACGCCGTCAGTCAGATCGCGACCTTTGGCACGATGGCTGCGCGGGCAGCCGTGCGTGATGTCGGGCGTGTGCTGGACTTCAGCTATGGCTTTTGCGATGGCATCTCTAAGTTGATTCCCAACAAACCAGGCGTCTCCATCACCATCGCAGAGGCGATTGAAAAAGAGCCCGCACTGCGCGAGCGCGTTGAACGCGAAGAAGAGGTGAGGCAACTGCTTGAGTTGGCTCAAAAGCTCGAGGGCATGACGCGCAACGTCGGCATGCATGCCGGCGGTGTCTTGATTGCGCCTGGCAAGCTGACCGACTTTTGTCCGCTCTACCAACAGCCTGGCAGCGAGTCAGCGGTTAGCCAGTTCGACAAAGACGACGTGGAAGCCGTGGGCCTCGTCAAGTTCGACTTTTTGGGTCTGGCAACCCTGACCATTTTGGAGTTGGCCAAGGGCTTTATCCGGGCGCGCCACGAGTCGCAACGCGACTTCACATTTGAGCGCATTGCACTCGATGACCCGGCGGTTTACGAGCTGTTCTCAAGGGGGCAGACAGAGGCGGTTTTCCAGTTTGAAAGCCGAGGCATGCAGGGCATGTTGCGCGATGCGCGACCCACGCGTCTAGAAGACTTGATTGCCCTCAACGCGCTGTACCGTCCAGGCCCCATGGATTTGATACCTACCTTTGTGGCTCGCAAAAGCGGCCGCGAAGAGGTCGTGTACCCGCACCCCTCACTGGCGGAGATGCTGTCTGAGACCTACGGCATCATGGTTTACCAAGAGCAGGTGATGCAGACTGCCCAGATCATGGCTGGCTACACGCTGGGCGGCGCCGATATGCTGCGCCGCGCCATGGGTAAAAAGAAGCCCGAGGAAATGGTCAAACAACGCGAGATCTTTCGCGCTGGTGCCGCCGAGAAAGGCATTGATCAAGCCAAAGCTGACGAAGTCTTTGACTTGATGGAGAAGTTCGCAGGTTACGGCTTCAACAAATCCCACGCTGCCGCCTATTCTTTATTGGCCTATCACACGGCGTGGGTCAAGGTGCACTACCCCGCCGAGTTCTTTGCCGCCAACATGACGGTAGAGATGGGCAACACCGATAAGTTGCGGGTTTTGGTCGAAGACGCCATTGCCATGGGGCTGAGCTTTGAGCCGCCCGACGTCAACCGCAGCACCTACCGATTCCATCCGATTGGCGACAAAGTGGTGCGCTATGGGTTGGGCGCCATTCGGGGCACCGGCGAGCAAGCCATTGAAGCTATGGTCGCAGCGCGCGAAGAAGGCGGAGCGTTCAAGTCATTGTTTGACTTCACGGCGCGCATCGACAAAACCAAGGTTAATAAGCGCACCATTGAGGCCTTGATCCGCGCGGGCGCGATGGACTCGATCGATCGCAACCGTGCCGCGCTATTGGCCTCACTAGAGCGAGCGATGGACTACGCGGCAGCCCAAGCTGCGCACGTCGATCAAGTGGGCTTGTTTGATATGTTGGCCGATGCGACGGGCGCATCCAACGAAGAGCCGGCCATGGTTCACGCACTGCCGTGGGGTGTCAGAGAACAGCTGATACAAGAGAAGCAAGCCTTGGGTTTCTTTTTATCTGGGCACCTGTTTGACGAGTCGGGTGCCGAGGTGCGTCAATTCGTCAAAACCGAGCTCAAGTCTTTGGTTGACAGCCGCGACCCCGTGTTGCTTGCTGGCATGGTCAGTGACATTCGCACCATCAATGGACAGCGCGGGCGCTTGATCATTTTTCGCTTAGACGACAAGAGCGCCAGCCTAGAGGCTTCCCTCGATGAGGGCTTGTTCAACGCCAACCGGGACAGCCTCAAAGACGACGAGCTGGTGATTGTGCAGGCCGTGCCCCAGCCAGACCGAATGTCGGGTGGCCTGCGCCTGCGTGTTCAGCGCGTGTGGAACCTCCCCCAGGCCCGTTGCCGCTTTGGTCAGCACCTGCGGGTTGAAGTGCAAGAGCGCCTGCCCAATTTGACGCAACTGGTGACCCAACACAACCCCAAAACCGAACGCACCGAAGAGGGCGACCGCGTAGTGGGACTCAAGGTGGTTTTACACGTTGTGCGACCTGAGGCCGAGGCAGACATTGCCCTGGACGAACGGGCCATGTTCTACCCCACCGACGCGGCCATTCAGGGTTGGCGGGCGCAGGCCCACGGCCAGCAGGCCACAGTCGTCTACGCAAGCTGACTCAACCCAGCCCGCCCCCAACACCCACCCCACGCTGCGGCTGCAACTGAGGGTGCGTGCCTTGTGGCTGCTCGCTCAAGGGCCCACACCACCGGCTGGCTCAAGCAACCGAAGGCGTGTGCTCATCTCTCTAGAGGGGTGCGGACTCCTCGGGTGTGGTGATGGGGCCGTTGCCCGAGAAGCGCTCTAGCCAGAGGTAAATCACCGGTGTGATGTACAGCGTCACCGCCTGCGACAAAACCAAGCCACCCACCACCGCCAAACCCAGTGGTTGGCGCAACTCGGCCGCTGCACCATGCGCAATGGCAATGGGCAGGGCGCCAATCGCTGCGGTCAAGGTGGTCATCATGATGGGTCGAAAACGCAGGACAGCGGCTTGTCGAATCGCCTCTGCCGGCGTCAAGCCTTGTTGGCGTTGTGCATCAAGCGCAAAGTCGATCATCATGATGGCGTTTTTCTTCACAATGCCAATCAGCATCAACAAGCCAATCACCGCGATGATGGTCAAGTCCTTGTCGAAATACTGCAGCGTCAACAAGCCGCCGACCATGGCCGAAGGCAAGCCCGCCAAGATGGTCAGCGGGTGAATGTAGCTCTCATAGAGCATGCCCAACAGCAAGTAAATCACGACCACTGCGGCGACCAACAACCACACTTGTGATGCTTGCGACGACTGAAACACCGCTGCATCACCGCCATAACTGGTGAGTATGGTCGCTGGCATATTCAGCTCAGCCACCATTTGGTCCAACGCGGCGGTGGCCTCTCCCAGCGGTACGCCAGACGCCAAGTTGAATGACAGCGTCACGGCCTCGAGCTGGCCCTGGTGCCGAATGGATGTCGGGCCCAGCGTGCGCTCAACTGTGGCAAATGAGGACAGCGGGACCAAAGTGCCGCTTTGCGTGCGGGCATAGAGCTTCAGCAAGTCTTCCTCTGACTGCCCCCCTTGATCGTTGACAGAAAGAATCACCTGCCACGTCCCTGCATCGCTGTAGATGCTGGCAACTTGTCGGTCACCGTATGCGCTGTACAGCAATGTGCGCAGGGCCGCCATGTCAATGCCCAGCAGTTGTGCCCTATCTTTGTCGACCTGCACACTGGCTTGTAAGGCCTTGTTTTCAGCGTCTGAGTTGACGTCTGCAAAACGTTCGTCGGAGCGCATAGCGGCCATGATTTGTTCAGACCAAATCGACAAATCGCCCCCATTGACACTTTGCAGGGTGTATTGGTACCGCGCGCGGCTGAAGCGCCCACCCACTTGCAAGTTTTGTAGGGGACGGAAGAACACCCGTACGCCAGCCACCTCGCTGGTGGATTTTCGAAGTTGCGCAATCACATCACGAACTGGCGCTCGCTCATCGCGCGGCTTGAGCGTGATGAACATGCGGCCCGTGCTGCCGCCCCAGATGATGGCTGCCATGCTTTGAATGGCTGGGTTTTGTTGGGTGATGGTCGCCACCTCATCAACCATGCGTTGCATGGTTTGGGCGCCCACATCTTGTGGCCCAGAAATGGTGGCCATCACCTGGCCAATGTCCTCTTCGGGAAAGTAGCCCTTGGGCATGATGACGAACATCCAAATGGTCAGGCCAAAGCTGGCCGCCGTGACCACCAACATGACCCAGCGGTGGCGAAGCGTCCAATCGAGTGACCTGGCATAGCCTTTGAGCGTGCGCTGAAAGCCCCAGTCGAACCATGCGGTCATGGCCAGCGTCCAGCTCTTGCGTTGTTCGATGGCGTCAGGCTCATGCCGCAGAAAGCGGCTGCACAACATGGGCACCAGCGTCAGAGACACGACGGCCGAGACCAAAATCGACAACCCAACAATCACTGCAAACTCGTGGAACAAAAGCCCCAGCGTACCGGGCATGAAAAAGATGGGTATCAACACCGCCACCAACGAAATCGAGATCGATATGATGGTGAAAGCCACCTCGCGGGCACCTCGAATGGCGGCTTGGAAGGGCTTTATGCCGCCCTCGATGTGCCGCACGATGTTCTCCAACATCACGATGGCATCGTCCACCACCAGCCCCACCGCAAGCGTGATACCCAGCATCGAAATGTTGTCCAGGCTGTAGCCCAAGGCATACAGCAGCGACATGGCGCCAATCAACGAAACGGGGATGGATAACGTGGGGATGATGGTTGCTGAGACCCGTCGCAAAAACAAAAAGATCATCAGCACCACCAACAC
>CBFIFT010000076.1:0-8402 GCA_965661935.1 Burkholderiaceae bacterium
CATGGGCGCATTGCCCCGATAATCTTTCTCTGAGGCACGGCGCGGATCGCGCGGTGTCATGAGGTCAGAGAGAGCACAACATGAAGATTTTGGTGACGGGTTCGGCGGGGTTCATTGGCGCGGCGTTGACGCAGCATTTGCTGGCGCGGGGCGACACGGTGATTGGGCTGGACAACCACAACGATTACTACGAGCCTTCGCTCAAGGCGGCGCGTTTGGCGCACTTTGAGTCGCACCCGCAGTACACACATTGCCGCCTTGACTTGGCAGACCGTGCGGGCATAGAGGCTTTGTTTGCCGAGCACAAGCCGCAGCGCGTGGTCAACCTGGCGGCCCAAGCGGGGGTGCGTTATTCGCTGACCAATCCGCTGGCCTACATCGACAGCAACATCACGGGGTTTGCGCACATCCTCGAGGGCTGTCGCCACCACGGTGTGGAGCATTTGGTTTACGCCAGCAGCTCTAGCGTGTACGGCGCCAACACCGCCATGCCGTTCTCGGTGCACCACAACGTGGACCACCCTTTGAGCCTGTATGCGGCGAGCAAAAAGAGCAACGAGTTGATGGCGCACACCTACAGCCATTTGTTTGGTTTGCCGACGACGGGCTTGCGTTTCTTTACGGTGTACGGGCCTTGGTCGCGCCCAGACATGGCGATGATCAAGTTTGCCAAGGCGATCATGGCGGGCGAGCCCATCGATGTGTACAACTACGGCAAACACCGGCGCGATTTCACTTACATCGACGACATCGTCGAGGGTGTGGTGCGCGCGCTGGACCACGTTGCCGAGCCCAACCCTGCGTGGCAGGGCGATGCGCCCGATCCGGGCAGCAGCACCGCGCCTTGGCGGGTCTACAACATTGGCAGCAACAGCCCGGTGGAGTTGTTGGACTACATCGAGTCGCTCGAGTCGGCGCTGGGTCGATCAACCACCAAGAACCTCTTGCCCATGCAGCCTGGCGATGTGCCTGACACCTATGCGGATGTCGATGATTTGGTCGCCGACTTGGGCTATCGCCCCAGCACCCCGATCGACGTGGGGGTGGCCAAGTTTGCCGAGTGGTTCAAGTCGTACTACGGTCACACGGCTTGATGGCGCGGGCTTGTGTTGCCTGAATTGTTGATGTGGATGCCCCATACACCATGACTTGTCCCATGCCTGACTCGATTCCTGCCGCTTTGCGTGCCTTGTTCGATGCGGCGGTGGCAGCGGCGCAACCCGCGCAGGTGTTGGCGGGTTATTTGCCCAAGCCGCCTGACCCTGCCAAAGGGCGCACGGTGGTGGTGGGTGCAGGCAAAGCAGGTGCGGCCATGGTCTATGCGCTCGAGGCCGCGTGGCCCGCCGATGCGCCGCTGTCGGGCGTGGTGGTGACGCGCTATGGCCATACGCCCCCGCGCCCTGCGGCCTTGGCTGGCGTGGCGCCGCGCATAGAGATTTGTGAAGCCGCGCACCCTGTGCCCGACCAAGCCGGTGTCGACGCGGCCCAGCGCATCATGGCTGCCGTGGAGGGGCTGAGCGTCGATGATTTGGTGCTGTGTTTGATCTCGGGTGGGGGTTCGGCCTTGTTGTCGCTGCCCATGCCCGGCGTGACGTTGGCAGACAAGCAAGCCATCAACCAAGCGCTGTTGCGCAGCGGCGCCCACATTGGCGAGATGAACACCGTGCGCAAGCACTTGTCGCAAATCAAAGGCGGTCGCTTGGCGGCGGCGTGTGCGCCCGCCCGCGTGGTGACGCTGGCCATCAGCGATGTGCCCGGCGATGACCCCGCCGTGATCGCCAGTGGCCCCACCGTGCCTGACCCGACCACGTGCGCACAAGCGTTAGATATCGTGCAGCGCTATGGCATTGGCTTGCCGCCGACGGTGGCGGCCGCGTGGCAAGCAGCTGACCCCGCGTGGGAGACGCCTAAGCCCCATGCCTTGCCACACAGCGAGGTGCAGCTGATCGCCACGCCACAGCGCTCGCTCGAGGCGGCCGCTGCGCTGGCGCAGTCTTGGGGTGTGCGCACCTACATCTTGGGCGACGCGCTAGAGGGCGAGTCGCGCGAGCTGGGCCAACAGCACGCCGACTTGGCGTTGCAAGCGCTCGCCAACCAAGGGCCTTACCAGCGCCCCTGTGTGTTGCTCAGTGGAGGTGAGACCACGGTGACGGTGGCCGCACCGCCACCCGGCACGGCGTTGGGTCGGGGTGGGCGCGCGGGCGAGTTTTGCCTGGGGTTGGCGCGTGGCTTGCAAGGCGCCGCAGGGGTGTGGGGCTTGGCCGCAGACACCGACGGCATCGACGGCGTGGAAGACAACGCGGGGGCGCAGGTTGCCCCCGATACCTTGGCGCGCGCCCAAAGCGTGGGCGTGGCGGTAGACGACCACCTGGCCCGCCACGATGCGTATGCGTACTTTGAGGCGTTGGGTGACTTGGTGGTGACGGGCCCGACACACACCAATGTGAATGACTTCAGGGCGATCTGGATCGCCTGAGTCACTGCCCCGGTTGGCGCGGCGTGGGGCTTGGGTTCATTGGCTGGCGGTGGCGCTGTGGCGCTGGGCCATGCGATCGCGCCACGCTTGCACGGCGGTGTAGCCGGCCTCGCCTGGTGAGAACTGCACCATCGCTGAGATCTCGATGCTGCAGAACGCGGTGATGTCTGCGACCGTGAAGCGATCGCCAGCGACGTAGGCGTGCTCGCTGAGGCGTTGCTCTAGCCACTGCAGCCCGGGCAGCAGTTTTTCGGCCTGGCTTTGCCCATAGTCCGGAAACTGCGGTTGCTCAAGCGGCGCCAAAACGGGGTGGGTGTGGCGCACCCAATTGGCGCTGGGGGCGTAGACATACCACTCGACGAGGCGGTCGTACATCTCGATGAAAGCGCGCTCTTCGGCATCGTGGCCCATGAGGTTGGGCTCGGGGTAGAGGATCTCTAGGTAGTTGCAAATGGCTCGGCTTTCGCAAAGGCAGCGGCCGTCGTTGAGCTCTAGCGCGGGCACCCGAGCCAGCGGACTGATGCGGGTGAATGCAGCAGTTTTGTGGGCGTGGTTCATGACGTCGATGTCGATGATCTCGATGTCGCCAATGCCTTTTTCGGCGATGAACATCCGGACCCGGCGTGGGTTGGGTGCGTGTGGGGTGGAGTAGAGCTTCATCGATGTCCTCCCGGGTAGAGACGTTAAAAATAGGTCGGGGTCGCTGGGGTATCGCGCAGTCAACACAGGCACTTGCCGTACATCTGCATGGCGTGCGCTCGCAGAAATTATGTCGCCGGCGAGCTGTCTGTCAGCCATGAAATGGCGGACCTTTTTGGCGAAATGTACGTTGGGCTTGTTCCCGTTGCGTCTGCGGCAGGCAGCCGTTGGGCACGCCCAGCGGCGTGCGGCGCCGGTAGATCGGTGGCGGCGTGATCGGCGACTGGGTTAATCGGCGACTGGGTTAAGGCGTCACTGCGCTGGTGCGCTCAAGATTTCGCCACGCAGGTCGTCGGCAATGCCTACCAAGACCTCGGCCCAGTGAGCGCGCTGCGTGGCGTCGGTGGCGTTGTGCAGGGTGGCAAAGATGTCACAAGTGGCTTGCTCGACCTTGGCTTGGCGCGCACGCACCTCAAGGTCGGGCCAATGCTGAGCGGGGTAGAGAAAGGTCTGCCACAGGGCGCGCCACGCTTGAACGGCGGCCTCAGGTGGTGGGGCACCGATTTGGGTGCTGCGACCCCAGCGCTCTTGTTGGGTGCGGATGAGGTCGATCAGGTTCTTTTGCGTCGCTAGCCTGCGGGCGTAGTCTTGCTCGGCGGTATAGGGCGAGGTCTGCAGCTGCGCCTTGAGCAAGCGCTCTTGCGCATCGGTGATGCGCCCGTACAGGCGCTCGGACCGCTCGACGGCGGCTTCTAAGCGCGCAGCCAAACGCTCTTGGGGATCGCTGGCCATGCGCTCATTGACGTAGTCTTCGTTGCTTTCGGCGAGCTCTCGCTCAAGGCGTGTGATTTGCTTGGGCTCTAGGTTGAGCGCCAGTTGCGTCCACATGGGCACGAGGTGTTGAAAAACAGCATCACCCTGCACTTTGAGGGTGTCGATGTCGCGGCACATGGTCTCGGTGGTGGTGTCTTGCGGCACTTCTTTGGCCCATTGCTCAAAGGTGTCGACCCAAATGGGCAGGCCTTGGCTGCGGTGCCAAACCAAGGTTTCATTGAGCTGTTCTTTGACCCAGTCGGCTTGCACCGAGTTGAATTGGAAGTACTTGTTCAACCACCACTGGGTGAGGTGTGCCGAGTTGAGGTAGCCCAGTTGCACAGCGCTGCATGCACTGAGCACGCCCACCACGCCAAGCAAACAGATGCGGCGCCACGCCTGCCGCCAAAACCGCCCTGCGGCTGCAGGCGCCGCTGGGCTGGTGTGGGTTTGATCAGCCGAACGGTCTTGGCGTGGCGTGGTTGACATGGTTTATTGGCCTGCTTTGGCGCTTGGGCGCTCAGCGATGCGGTCGCGCCAGGCTTGGATGGCTGAGTAGCCGGCTTCGCCGGGTTTGAATTTCATGAGGCGAGAGAACTCGATGGTGCAAAACGCGGTGATGTCAGCGATGGTGAAGCGCTCGCCAGCCACATAGGGTTGGTTGGTGAGTTGCTGCTCTAGCCACTGCAGGCCAGCGACGCGCTTTTCGCCTTGGCTTTGTCCGTAGTCTGGAAATTGCGGTTGCTCTAGTGCGGCCAGTCCGGGGTGGGTGTGGCGCACCCATTGCGCACTGGGTGCAAGCAAATACCACTCGACCAGGCGGTCATGCATCTCGATAAAGGCGCGCTCTTCGGCGTCTTGGCCCATGAGGTTGGGCTCTGGGTACACGCCTTCGAGGTAGGTGCAAATGGCGCGGCTTTCGCTGAGGCAGCGGCCGTCGTCTAGCTCAAGCGCAGGGACCCGCGACAGTGGGCTTTTGCTGATGAAGTCGGGCGCCTTGTGCGCGTGGTTGTTCAGGTCGACGTTGATGGCTTCGATGTCGTTGACGCCTTTTTCGGCAATGAACATCCAGACCCGGCGTGGGTTGGGGGCGTAGGGGGCTGAGTAGAGTTTCACCTGGGGTCTCCTTCGTTTTTGTTTGGGTTGGGCTCGGGGGATGAGTGGGCGCCAGCGGGGCATTGGCGCGGCGCGGGTGCTTTAGGTGGTGGAGGGTTTGCCGGTTTCAACAATGCTGCGGGCTTCTTTGGCGAATTGTTGACTGGCTTCGTCGCCGTCGCGGGTGAGGTCAATGCGTGAGGGCGGCGCCTCTATGCCACGCTGCACGGCAGGGCGTTGGCGAATGGCGTCGCGCCAGCGCTTGAGGTGCTCTAGCCCATCCATTTCGACCCCAGACCAGCGGTGGGTGCGCACCCACGCCCAGTTGGCGATGTCTGCAATCGAGTAGTCGCCAGCCAAGTACTCGTGATCGGCGAGGTGCGTGTTGAGCACGCCAAACAGGCGGCGGCATTCGCCTTGATAGCGGTCAATGGCGGGCTGGATTTTTTCGGGGAAGTAGCGATAAAACACATTGGCTTGTCCCATCATGGGGCCGATGCCGCCCATTTGAAACATCAGCCATTGCATGACACGGCTGCGCCCTTGCACGTCTTGAGGCATCAGGCGTCCGGTTTTTTCGGCCAAATAAATCAAGATGGCCCCAGATTCGAAGACGGCGAAGCCATTGGCTTCGTGGTCGACGATGGCCGGAATCCGGCCGTTGGGACAGAGCGCCAAGAACTCGGGCTTTTTTTGTTCGCCTTCGGTGAGGTTGAGTACCTTGAGTGTGTAGGGCAAGCCGAGCTCTTCTAGCGCAATGGACACCTTGTGTCCGTTGGGGGTGGCGGCGGTGTAGAGGTCAATCATGGCTGCTCCGTTGGGTAGATGGGGACTGGGCCCCATCTTAGTGTTTAGGCTTGGGCAGCGCTGTCGCGGTTTGTGCTGTTACCAGCCGCATCCGCGCGGCCCGAGTGCGCACTGGCCTTGATCAAGATCAGGCTACCCAACACGCCACAGGTGATCGAGCCCATCAAGACGCCGATCTTCAATTGCGTCATGTACAGCGCATCGGCGCTGGCAAAAGCCAAGCCGCCAATGAACAGGCTCATGGTGAAGCCGATGCCGCACAAGACCGCCACGCCGAGCAAGTGAACCATGTTGGCGTCTTTGGGCATCGGTGCCAAGCCCGTGCGCACCACCAACCACGTGGCGCCAAACACGCCCACGGCTTTACCGAACAACAGGCCCAGCGCGATGCCCATGGGCACGGGCGACAAGAGCGCATCGAGGGTGAGACCTTGCAGCGATACGCCCGCGTTGGCGAAGGCGAACATGGGCAAGACGCCAAAAGCCACCCAAGGGTGCAGACCGTGCTCGAGCGAGCGCACGGGCGAGTGACCGTGCGCGTCGCGCATGGGGATCGCCAGTGCTGTGATGACGCCGGCCAGGGTGGCGTGCACGCCTGACTTCAAGACCAGCAACCACATTAGCAAGCCCACGGCGATGTAGACATCGGCGCGCGAGATCCCTTGGCGGTTGAGCCACCACAAGAACAGGCACAGCGCCAAGGCGCCGCCGAGCATGGGCAGCGACAGGTTTTGGGTGTAGAAAATGGCGATGATGACAATGGCGCCCAAGTCGTCAATGATGGCCACAGCGGTCAGGAACACCTTGAGTGACAGCGGCACACGCTTGCCCAAAAGCATCAAGATGCCCAGTGCAAATGCGATGTCGGTGGCCGCCGGAATCGCCCAGCCTTGCAGGGCCACGGGGTCACCCCAGTTGATGGCGGTGTAGATCAAGGCGGGCACAACCATGCCGCCAAGCGCGGCAATCGTGGGCAAGCGCAACTGCCCAGGGCCCGAGAGTTCGCCTTCGACGAATTCGCGCTTGATCTCTAAGCCAACCAAGAAAAAGAACACCGCCATCCACAGGTCGTTGACCCACACCAAAAGGGGCTTGGAGAGCACCAATATGTCGCCCATTCGCACGTCACCGCGCAAAGACAAAAAGTCGTTTTGGTACCAGTCACCCCACGCGGAGTTGCTGACGATGAGCGCGGCAATGGCGGCCAAGGCCAAGATGATGCCGCCTGCGGACTCTTGTGCGAAAAAGCGTTGAAAACTTCTGGTGATCATGGATGTGGTCTGTGCAATGAAAGGTCGAAAGGGACGTGGTGACTGGCACCATCTGCATGAGGTTTCAAGGGTAGGGGCAACCGCACATCTTGTCGCCAAAAATGTGCCTAAACCTTGTGAATGATGCGGGATATACGCACGTTGTCATGGGAGCGTCACTTTTCATTGCGCCGGTTGTGCGCACCCAGCGGCACGGATCGCGAGCTCAGCGCGTGCGGGTCGGTGTGGGGGCGCAGGCGCGGCCCACCATCACAGCCAAACGCAACAAGGCTTGCCACGGGTCATGTGGCCAGCCTTCGGGCCGCAAGCCCTTGACGATGCCGTCTACCGTGTGGGCATGGCGCAACCAAACATGAAGTTGGCGCAACGACAACTTGGGCAGCACACGTTCCATGAGTTTTTCGCGTGGCCCCCACACACGTTGGCTGCGCAAGGCCACGGGCATGGGTGTGCCTTCGTCGAGTGCTTGTTTGATGCGCACCATCGCGCGCAGGTCTTCTGCCAAGGCGTAGTGCACCAGCACGGCGGCGGTGCCTTCGGCGCGCAATCCAGCTAGCATGCGCGGCACGCGGTCTAGGCGCCCCGCCAGCACCGTTTGCGCGAGGTTAAACGGGTCATAGCGTGCAACGTTGAGCACGGCGGCTTCGATTTGTGCCAAGCTGAGTTCGCCGGGCGGGTGCAAGAGGGCGAGTTTTTGGATTTCTTGGTGCGCCGCCAACAGGTTGCCTTCGACGCGATCGGCAAAAAACTGCAGCGTGTGTTGGCCTTCTTCACCTTCGCGCACGTGCTGCCCTTGCGCGGCCAAGCGCTGGGCAATCCACTGCGGCAAGTTACCGCGTTCGACGCTGTCGATTTTGACCATCACGCCCGATTGGCTCAGCGCATTGAACCAAGCTGCTTTGGTGCTGGCGAAGTCAACGCGAGGAAGGATCACCAAGGTCACGGTGCTGTCATCTTGTGCGGCGGCTTCGGCCAAGGTTTGAATGGCGCCAGAGCCTTCTTTGCCGGGCTTGCCGCTGGGAATGCGCACTTCAATGAGTTGCCGATCAGCAAACAAACTGAGTGCGTTGCCGCTGGCTAAAACACTGCTCCAGTCAAAGCGGGCGCCTTGTACCGTGTGGACCGTGCGCTCGGTGCAGCCTGCAGCACGGGCGGCTTGGCGAATGGCATCTGCTGCTTCTTGGACCAGCAATTGTTCGTCGCCCCACACGGTGTAGAGGCTGCGCACGCCTTGGCTCAAGTGGTTGCTGAGTTGGGCTGGGGCGATCTGCATCGGGGTGAATCAGGGCTTGATGCGCGTG